>DNNJ01000165.1:0-4151 GCA_003487955.1 Clostridiales bacterium
TTCTCGACGCTAGGAGCTTTGTCGTAAGGATGTTATATAATATATAAATATAATTATAAATGTGAATAGCTCCATCCAACTGAACCTTGTTTGCCGAGCCCCTGAGCCTCAACTGAACCGCAGAATTTGCGGGTCAGTAACCTCACTAAGGAAAATCCGTCTAGTTCACTAACAAAAACCAGGGGGTGGTTTTTGGGGGGTGGACAGAATCCCCGTTTACCGGGCTTTTTTTGCTTACAGAAGCATTATTATTCTTAACACCGTGTTGTACATTTAGAGAAGAACGGCAAGGACTCACAAAACCAAACCTTATCTACTTAAAAAAGTTCATCGAACCCTCTGAGGCTCAACTGAACGAAAGAATCTTTCGGTCAGGAACGAAATGATCTTTCACCGGAAACTGATATTGATAATACTGAGATCCGCTAATATAGATTATAGGACATAAGGGGTAGAAAAAGAGGGGAATTACATCCGATAATGCTACATAAATGACTAGAAAATCACATCCGATAATGTAGATTCTAGGGATTGATAGAAACCCCATGTTCGAGGCTTTATAATTTTGATAGTATAGAAACACCTTTGTATCCGTCCATAATCTTTTGGGCAGGATTTTGGCATTCTTTTGGAGAAAGGAAACAAGTAGAACATACTGTTGTAAGGGGTTGAGTTTATGAAGTTTTTAGCTGAATTAGAAAGGGTACTTAAGGCTGATGAACGCTTTATTGGCGAGGACAATAATGTCATTAAGACTAGAGTATATGATGCGGCTATGGGCACAGACGGTTTGTTAGTTCGCTCATTATTAGATAGCGACTTAATGAGAGAGAGCTTCTTCATTCGGGTAGATGATGTTTATGTGTTTGATAAGATGAAGTTTGTTTGGGTCTTAGAATCAAAAGAATTTTTGCCGGACTCCTATACCCTTTATAGGAATAAAATTGGTCTTGTTGATAGAGGGAATCACCTTATTAGCCAGCAGCAGGATGTGTCTTTAGTATGGCCATATAAGGACTGTTTTCTTGAAGGGGGGCAGACCAAGGAAGATCAAAAACGAGAAGAGATATTTTATAACGAAACCCTTGCTCCAGATGAGGTGAATCGACTCCTTGAACCGAAGGTGTTAGGAAATGCTCGAAGATATACATCAAATGGCGTTGAAGACGGTATTGATTTTAACGATAATGATAATTTGATTATTAAGGGAAACAATTTACTGGCCTTGTCCTCTCTTTTAAAAAGATACGAGGGGAAGGTTAAGTGTATTTATATCGACCCACCATATAATACTCCAAGCGCTGCAAATACTTTCGATTACAATAACTCTTTTAACCATTCTTCTTGGCTAACGTTTATGAAAAACAGGATTGGATGCTCCTTGTCGCTATTGCAAGAAAATGGTTTCTTTGTTGTTGCTATTGATGATAATGAACTCTTTTATTTAGGGACTTTATGTGATGAGTTGTTAGGTAGAGAAAATCGCTTAGGTGTAATTAGTGTTGTACACAACCCAGGAGGGAGACAAGACGAAGAATTTTTTCCGACTGCTCATGAGAATATGATTGTATATGCAAAAAATAGAAGTAAGGCAGTATTAAATAATTTACCTATGTCTGAGAAAAAAACTAATGAGTATAACATGACGGATAGCATTGGTTCCTATAAACTAAGAGGCTTTCGAAGAAGCGGAAATAATTCTCTACGAGAAGAAAGACCTAATATGTTTTACCCTATATTTTTTGATCCGCAAAGTAATCGCTTAACGTTGGAGAAGACAGACAATTCAATTGAGATTTTACCTATAGATTTCAATGGCGAAGAAAGATGCTGGCGATGGGATAGGGATACTTTTTTAGCAAGGAAAAAAGATTATTTAGTTGTTAAGGAAAGAAATAAAACATACGATATCTACGTTAAAGAGCGTTCTACTGATTATAAAGGTGAGAAGGCAAAAACTGTATGGAACAAGCCAGAATATACTGGCCAGAGTGCAACGACGACAATAAAACAGATTTTTGGATCCAAAGCGTTCACTTATCCAAAATCAGAATTCTTGCTGAAAGATATAATTCATATTTTTACTAATCCAGGTGATTTAATTATAGATTTCTTTATGGGTTCAGGTACAACACATGCAGCAGCCCATAAAATGAAGAGAAAATATATTGGGATTGAACAAATGGATTATATAAATACCATTTCTGTTCTGAGATTGAAGAAAGTTATAGCTGGGGAAGAGAATGGTATTTCAAAATCTGTAGACTGGCAAGGAGGTGGCTCCTTTGTCTACTGTGAACTCTTGGAAGTTAATGAAAGTCTGATGAAAGCACTTCAAATAGCAAAAGATTCAGAAGCCGTTAAGGCTGTGTTAAATCAAGCAACTAAGGACGGTAAGTTAATTCCTTCCGTTCTTCCTAGCGACTTAAGAGACACAGAAGAAGACTTTAATAACCTTGCACTCGATAAACAAAAGAAGTTGGTGGCGGAACTCCTTGATAAAAACAGACTCTACGTTAACTTATCTGATTTAGATGATGAGGATATGGCAATCAACGAGGAAGATAAAGCTTTTACCAAGAGCTTTTATGGTTTAGATGGGAGGGAGAATATTTGACGGGTAATTTCTTATATAGAAAATTAGATGTTGTAAGGGAAATCGATGCGTTAGCAGACCTCCCTTCCTATATCAGTGAGAACCTTAGTGATCATATTGTATTACGTACTTACCAAGAGGAGGCTTTCCGCTATTTTATAACCTATTATGAAAATGATAATTTAAGAAAAAACAGGCTAATCCATAACCTATTTCATATGGCGACAGGTTCCGGTAAGACGGTTATCATGGCAGGCCTTATCCTTTATCTTTATACTCAGGGTTATAGAAAGTTCTTGTTCTTTGTCAACCAGACCAATATTTTAGAAAAGACTAAGGAGAATTTCCTTAATCCTTCATCTAGTAAGTACCTATTCGCAAGAAATGTTGAGTTGTTTGGCGATTCTGTGCCTATTATTGAAGTTGAAAACTTCGCGTACTGTGATTGCAATGCCATTAACCTTTGTTTTACAACGACACAAAAGCTCCATATGGATTTAAACTTCCCCAAGGAGAATAGTCCGACCATAGACGATTTTGAGAATGACAGGGTTGTTTTGATTTCCGATGAATCTCACCACATCAATACGAGAACGAAGTTGAATAAGACGGAAGTAGCAGAGGAGAATTCCTGGGAATACTCCGTATTTAAGATTTTCCATGCGAATAAAGATAATGCTCTCCTTGAATTCACAGCAACAGCTGATTTAAAAGACCCTAATGTTTTGCGAAAGTATGAAGATAAGATTGTCTATGACTATACCCTTAGTAAGTTTAGAGAAAGTGGTTACACCAAAGATTTTCAAAATATGCAAGGTGACTTTAGTCCCTGGGACCGCACTCTTGCAGCTATGGTTCTCAGTGAGTACCGTAGACATCTGTTTGGCAATGCTGGTCAAAATATTAAACCTGTGGTCCTGCTAAAATCAAAGACTATTATAGAATCGGAAGCCTTTTATCAAGACTTTTTTAAGTCGTTGGATAACTTGTCTAGGGATGAGATTTTAGCATTCCAAGGTTCGGACAATGTATTTCTAAGGGAAGCTATCAACTATTTTTTGGATAGAGATCTTTCTTTGCAGGGACTCATATCTGCTTTGCAAATGGGCTTTTCTGAGGACCGTTCCATAATCATGAATAGTGAATCAAAGGATTCTTCCAAGGAAAATCAAATAGCTGTTAACTCCTTGGAGGATGAGGACAATCCCTATCGCATTATCTTTACGGTAGATATGTTGAATGAAGGTTGGGATGTGTTGAACCTCTTTGATATTGTAAGACTCTACGAGGCCAGAGACGGCAAGGCCGGTAAGCCTGGGAAGGCGACGATTCAAGAAGCCCAGCTCATTGGTCGTGGTGCAAGATATTGTCCCTTTCAGATGGAAGAAAGTCAGCCACGCTTCAAGCGTAAGTATGACTATGACTTGACTAATGAAAACCGTATTTTGGAAACCTTGCTTTATCATAGTATGCAAGACTCCAGGTATATTAGTGAATTAAGAACTGCTTTGAAACAAACAGGACTCTTAGCGCGGTGGTTGTCAAGGAAGTTGTC
>DNNJ01000165.1:4300-4427 GCA_003487955.1 Clostridiales bacterium
GCGGAAGCACCTGTGGAAATTGAATATAAGCTAAAAAAAACTTTCAAGGAATCTGACTTCTATAAAACGGCCTATATCTTTTCCAACCGTAAGGTAGAGAAGTCAAGGAATCAAGTCACTCAAGCTG
>DNNJ01000165.1:4754-5336 GCA_003487955.1 Clostridiales bacterium
GATTCCTTTGAATATTACCGAATCAGCGATGGCAAATTTTGAGGTAATGAAATTCAATGTACTAAAATCATACTTCCCTCATTTGAAGTCAAAACGAGAGTTTCTAACATCCGATTTCTATTTAGGCAACATTACAATTCATATTGAAAGTCCTTATAAAGAACTTACTGCCAGGGATTTGTATGATGGAGTTATACAAGCCTTACAGGATGTTTGTTCCTATATCAAAAAAATTGGGGCAGAGTACGAAGGAACCAAGGAATTTTTTGCACAAAGAGTCCACCAGGTTATTCGGGATAAGAAAATTTATATTGATAATCCACATGGTGATGGCGTTGGTATTTCTCAAGCAGAGATTGCTAGAGAACAATCCATTGAACTGGCTTTTGAACATTGGTACGCCTATGAAGATAATTTCGGAACTAGTGAAGAAAAGGCCTTTGTGAAGTATTTCCAGGGACTGCTCCCTGAATTACAGAAAAAATATAATGAAATTTACCTGATAAGGAATGAACGTATTCCTGCTTTAGCTATTTATGATTTTGACACAGGAGAGCGATTTGAACCAGATTTTCTACTCAT
>DNNJ01000165.1:5528-6254 GCA_003487955.1 Clostridiales bacterium
TTTGAACCAGATTTTCTACTCATCCTTCAAAAGAAGAATGCTGATGGCTATCTGCAAGAGCAAATATATATTGAACCCAAAGGTAACCACCTTTTGGAGAAAGATAAGTGGAAAGAAGATTTTCTGTTAAGGATTGAGGCAGAGGGTATTCCAGTTAAAAAATATGTTGATGACAATGAATATAGGATAGTTGGACTACCGTTTTTCAACCAAGATTATAGGATGGAAAGCTTTGAAAGTGCTATTAAATAAAGTAAATGAGGTGAAGAGTTGATGATAACAATTTGATAATATAAAAAATGTTAACCTAAATAATAGAGAGAAAAAGGACAAAAAATAACCCTAAAGCAGGTCCAAAATACCCCAAAACACCTGATATTTTTTCTGATTCATTGAATGGGAGTAGCAGCATGCAACCTACGACACAAGGGTCCGTCCCTGTGTCGTGTCGCAAGAATGGAGATATGCTAAAGTGACTGTATTCAGATTGTAGTCCTATAAGCAATTCGCTGTATATTTTAGATGATAGGGGGGGTATTAACTTGAGCAAGGTAATTAGCTGGGTGTTGGTTGGGTGTATGATATTATTAGCTACAGTATTGTATACAACTCTTAAGGGCGTTGTAAATGTTGAGACATGGGACTTAACTATAGGGCTTTTTTCTTCAATGGCATCATGGATAGTAATTATCTTTTTACTTATCGAACGGCATGATAAAGAACGCC
>DNNJ01000165.1:6452-13010 GCA_003487955.1 Clostridiales bacterium
GCATGATAAAGAACGCCCTTATTTACAAGTAGCCTTTGAGCCTATTCGTTCCACTCTGGCTTGTCTTACTATAAGGAATACGGGGTTAACCCCTGCGGTACTGAAGTCGTTAGTTATAAATGATGAATTTGCATTGGAACTAACTAAAGATGTTCAAGAGAGACTATTAAAATATAAAGAAACCGAGAACACTATTTTCCCGGGGAAAGCTTGGGTAATATCTCTCGATGTTAATGTTTTCGATATCATAAACGAATTTATGCATACAAGCATTTCAGTTGATTTCTCGTATTCACGTCTCAACAGAAAGAAATTGTATCAAGAAACTATTAAATACGATTTTGAGGATTATTCAGGATTCTTAGTGTATACTTCCGAAATGGACGAGCTAAAAAAAAGCACTGATACATTAACGAAAAGTATTGTTAGTGTTACCCGCTCTATTGAAAAGGTTTCAGTGTTCAAAGATGACTGGGAAAGATATATAGCTTGCGGAGGCTATGAGAAAAGTAAAGATGAAATCCTCGAATAGGGGCTAATAAGTACATGAGCTTAGACAGGGATACCATTAAGACGTAGATCGCAATATGTGAATGCCTTGCCGCGTCACCTGTTAGAGACATGCCTGTACGATACGGCATATACACTTCCCAGAGGTAACACTTCAGGTAAAGGCTATTGCCAAACAATAACGGACAAAGTGCAGGGAAAAGTCGGACGTGATAGTGTGAACCCATTATATATTAGGACAATGGGGGGGGGAGGAGTTTGTGGCGATACTAAACGCACTAATCAACAAAGAAACACTAAGGGTTATTTGTGAAGCAAAGCGTATAGAGCCATCTTACATCGCAGAAAAAATAGGCTGCAAACCAGCTTCTAAAGTTGATGAGTGGCTTAAAGCTACCTCTGATATCTTGCCAACATTCAATCAGGCAAAAAAGGTTGCGGGTTGTTTGCATATTCCCTTTGCAGGGTTATATATGAACCCAGATGACGTTCCCAAACATAAATTGCCGAAGATTGTAAACCGCCGCACGCTTCCAGTAGGATATAGCGCGGATGAGAGTGCGTTGAATGTTGCAATTGCAGATTTGCTGGAGGCTCGTGACCTGCTTATTACACTAAAGCGGGAGTTAAATGAACCGGTTATACCATTTACAGTTAGTATTGATACAAATACGTCCGCTAACAAAGTTGCCGCAGAAATTAGGAAATGCTTTGATATTAGCTTAGATGAGCAGTTTAAAAAGGCATCTCAGCGTCAATTTTATTTGTATGTTAGACAGCAAGTCGAGGCTAAGGGTGTTTTTGTCCATTGTTTTACTGATGTTGACGTTGAGATGGCACGTGGATTGGCAATGTTTTATGATTTAATGCCGGTAATTGGTCTTAACGGAAATGATCGTCCACCGGCTAAAACATTCTCAATTGTGCATGAGCTAGTACATTTGCTAAGGCGTCAATCGTCTTCATGTAATGAATTTATTAATGCATTCTCAAGCAATGCAGAGGAGATATTTTGTAATAATGTAGCCGGAGAATTATTAGTCCCAAAGGACGCATTGTTTGTAAAGCTCAGCAGGCATTTGAGAGCGGACTTTACGATCCCAGATATTCAAAAATTAGCCAACGATTTTTCGGTAAGCAAAGAAGTTATTATTAGAAGATTGCTTGATAGCGGGGTCATTAACGAAGTTAAGTATTCTGCATATAGTGATGAGCTCCATAGAATAATCGAACTTGAAAGAGAAGAAAGACGTATAGCGCGTGCCGAAGGCAGGCCAGTAAATATCCCCAAATATCCTTCTAGAGAAGCCATTGATCGAACAAGTACAACCCTATGTAGTTCTTTGTTTAGAGGATACACAGAGGATGTGTTTAGCAAGCAAGATGTATCTCGCTATCTTGGTATCAGCCAGAAATATGCCGACAAATTTCTTGAGGAGGTGTCGAGATGGTACGCCAGGTGAATCTGTTTACAGAAAAGCCGCCGTACAAATATATCATCGACAGCTCTTCAGTTTTTTCGCAGAAAGATAATGAACCTCATCCGAGGGCTGTTTACCGCGGGCTATGGAATAGGATTGAAGAATTGATGCAGGATAAAGTAATAGTGACTGTATCAGAGATCGTTGACGAAATTAGGGATAAAGATTTAGAAACCTGGCTTCATAATCATAGATGCATCGTTCTTCCGGTCAACGACGTGATACAACAGAATGTCACCCGAGTTGTTACTAAAAATCCGCGTCTTGTAGATTTCAAGCAAGCTAAGTCCTCGGGCGATGCTTTTTTAATAGCAACAGCAATGGTGTATGGGCTAATTATAATTACAGAAGAAAATCGAGATAGCCCTTATAAAATACCCAAAGTTGCAGAAAGCTTGGGAGTTAAGGCAATAGACATCAATGAGCTTTGTTTAATCGAGGGTTGGCATTTTTAATATGTTGCAGTCGCATACGTTGAAATGGCATGCTAAATATTTATGGCACCGTAATTCCTGGCAACAATCTGGTAACAAAAAATCAGATAGAAATTAAGATATAAGTATCTGCTACGTTAGGAATCACAAACCACAATCTATCAAGAAAATTGATTAAGAAACGCTCCTGTAAGCGAGTGGAAGTAACGATAAAGTTAAAACGAATGAGATTGCCTACGGAATTTTGACGGATTCCTGACGAAAAAACGCACGGAATCCCATGACACCATATATCACCAAAACCGTAATAGTCCTGGGAATAAAGGATTCGTGACACATAATGGTACCGCCTGGTATAGGAAGGGCCAAACTCACATTCAAGAGGCCGCAGGTTCGAAACCCGCCAGCCCCACCACCCCAAGATATTGAAACCCTGCACATAAACCCGTGCAGGGTTTTGTTTTTCTTTGAAAGCTTGGCATTCCGTACAATAGTTAAGGTTGTTAAAGCCCTATTATTGGGCTTTCCGAGGAAAGAAACTAAAACTTTTCTGCCCTTCTCTTATTGCGTAACTTTTCACGGAAAGAAGAAAGGAACCTTGCGTATGGTAAATGTCGGCAAACAACTAATGCAAGTGTTATAATTATATAAGGATTTTTTACAAAATATAAAGGAGAGAGTATCATGAAAGAATATAAGGTTTTAACACAAAAGGACAAATGGTTTTCCGGAAAGTTTGATCCGCAAAAACTTCAAGACGCACTAAACTCGTACGCGCAACAAGGCTGGAGATTAGTCACATGTGCCACTGCAGATATTCCCGCTCTTGGTACATCAAGACAGGAATTTGTCGCTGTTATGGAACGAGATCTTTAATTTGGGAGGTACTTCGATGCCCGGATATAGTACTTTCTTCGAGGGAGTCATTTTTATTGAGGGAATGGAACCCGATTCAAAAACTTTAGGACTCATAAGGTCAGATTTAAGTTTTAAAATTGGTGCCCAATTAAAAAATCTGAATGATGTAAAACACGATTTATCCACAAAAGCACGAAACATGGGTGCTAATGCTGTTCTTAATTTCACATATGGTCAAAAAAGCAGATGGCTAGCTATTGATGATGTCGCATATTTTGGTGAAGGTATTGCAGCAATATTAACCGATCAACGATATAAAGAAGTTATGGAGAAAATAGCTAACAGATAAATGGCGCATCTATGCTGTAATGTAGAGACTCCCAAGACATTAAAACCCTGCACGTTGTGAATGTGCGGTTTTTTTTGCCGAAAACTGGGAACAGGAATTATCACGTTGGACGGGCTCAACATATCTTCCGCACCCTTAGTGGAGACAAATAACAATTACCCTAGAATACTGCAAGCTCAAGTATAAACTTCCAGCTCAAGACCCTATCCAAATCAGTATACCTTGCCGGTAATAGTCTCCTTTTTCTCGCCTTCGGTTAGCAATAGGATCTTTATCGGTGCCAGTAACTCCAACACTCTTCTCCCTGTAGGGCTGAAACTGGGGACATTCCCAGCCATAATTAATGGTTTATCCCCGTGCTGTAGTACTCCCCCACTAACTTTTCCATCCCCGAATTTTTGACGAAAAACAATGATTTTTTAGACCGGACCGCTCTTGTTACCTGGTAAAAAGAAAGCTGGAAGCCGACAGGGGATAAGATACTATCCTCTCAGCATCGACATCATTATGATAGCACATGGCGTCGAGAGTTTTCATGGGGGATAAAAGCTTCCCGATTGGCTATTCAAGCTCATAGGTATATCGCTGATTATATACTTAAATATCCGGTAACAATGAGGAATTCACCGGACTTGCGAGGAAATGTTAATTTTTGTTTTATTGGGCCTGAAAGATAAGCCATAACTATTGAAAAAATATTAATATGTAATAATTAGCCTTAAACTCCGCCACTCTGGCGGACCAAACCTTATGCAGTTGTTGCTTGCTCATAAAAAACTCCTCCCTCAGGTAATTTCTTTAAGAAATTGTCCCATGAGGAAGGAGGTGGTGTCCAGGTGTGGGCTATTTGACGCTTACATTTTTTTCCGTACATAAAAGTACAAGACTCTCCACCAGTCCAGCTTTTGCGCGTTTTTGACGACACTGTGGATTGATTTATCTCTGAGTTTTTATGTATCTAGTGGCACATCAATATTCCATTACTGCATTTAGCAATACGTTCCATGAGGGAGCCGCAACATGCAGTTCGGGGGTTTGCGCTTCACCGGCGCTCAAGAATAATCGACTGGAGATTTTGCAGGAACGTTTTTACTTTTGTCGAAGTAAGCAATGGGGGTGACGAGCCGTTTATTTAACTTTCTCAAGGGATTAGGTGATACGTTCATACAGACGTAGATTAGTCTGATTTCTGATGAGATCAAGGCAAGGGGGATATTATGGCAACCTTTCAGGATAAGACGAACATAAAACGAATCAGCCGGAGGAGAAAAGAACTGCTTTCTCTATATGCCACAGCGGCTGGTTTCCTCTATGGTGTAATAGGCATTTCCGATTTCGTGGATGTGTTCAACAATTACGAGGAAGAGAAAACCTCTCAGGAAGAAGTAATTCTGGCATTGAAGAGGCTCGCCAAGACCGATGAAGTGGAGTACTCTTGTTTTGATGACTGTATTTATGGCCCACACTTTCTGCCAAAGTATCCGGACGATCTAGAAGACGCAAGATACGTTCGTGAACAGCAAAAAGGCAAACCACGCTATATGCCTGACAAAGAGGAGTTCTTGCGCTATTTAGAACCTGGTTACCGAGAGCCCGAAAAGCCCTACGCCGATTTGAAAGCTTACATCTTAAAGCACAAACTCACCGAAAACACAGGCATTCTCGGCGTGGACGGCGATCTGATGGAATTGCACGAGATGACTCAAAATGGTGAAAAACTCACTGCCGTACTGGAATATTTCACTGATAGGGGTTACAGATTTTCAGACATTAACTCGGTTAATAGCTTTATGAAAGTGGTCGCCAACACCCATAATAACACACGTATGTATGAAAACAATGGATTTACTCCCAAGGAGATATTTGAACAGTTTGAGCGGCCTAAACTGCAGCCGCTACCCGTTAAGCCGTTCCCGAAGGTCGGACGTAACGAACCTTGTCCCTGCGGGAGCGGACTTAAGTACAAAAAATGCCACGGTAAGTGAGGAAGCCCAACCGGCATCGCCAACTCTGGGACTGAGGGTGGTTCTTTCTTCAGGGAAGGCCTTTGGAAAAGGTTAAATGCTAAGGGGTCACAGATATGGTGGGCAATGAAGCAGGTTTTACATTGATTGATTATGATTTTAGTTTTCAGGGTATATTTTGATTAAAATTTCTAGCCCTGGTGCCATAGACTTTAGCCTATGGGCTTTTTTTTATCTAAAATTACAAGCCACATCCAAAAACGTTTTGAAAAAAGGAATTCTATGGGAAAAGTAGAAGACATTGAATGAAAGAAAAGAAAATATTTACGTTCCTACGAAAATATGTCCACGGGAAATTTGTAAGCTGCCAGACGAAAGTGGCAACATTTCAATGGAAAAACAATCAAAGCTGCGGGGAGGATATAAAAATGAGTATCTTTGATATGTCATACCTTGGAATTATGATGGATATGGCTGGTTGTCCGAACCGCTGCCGCCACTGTTATCTTGGGGCGCATAAGAACGGTAATATTAGCGTTGATGAATTCAAGAGCATAGCCACCCAGTTCAAAAACTGGCGCGACGAAAACGGGCGCGGAATCGCCGAGCTGGGCTTCTTCTCATGGTGGCGTGAACCGGACTATCGCGAGGATTACCGCCAGCTGTGGCAGCTTGAGCAGGAGTTATCCTTCCCCGACGTGCCCGGAGATTAGAGCATCGCCGAACCTGCCTAATGATGGCGGCTGGGAAATCTGAAAATCGACGGCGTCGATGCTATATCGAAAGCATACCGCGACAGCACCTCCCCAGGCATGAAAGCAAATAACACTATTCCAATGTCCGAGCTTGCGTGGCGTTAGGGCGAATATAGTAAAAGTGACCTGGTGTGCCGCTTTATGCATCAGTGGGGGATGGAGTATATGGAGGGAAGTACAAGTTGTAGAGCACCTGACTCTTAATCA
>DNNJ01000165.1:13230-13474 GCA_003487955.1 Clostridiales bacterium
CCTGACTCTTAATCAGGGTGTCCTTGGAAGCCCCATAAAGACCCGCTAGCAACGAATAGCTGGGAGGGAGGATGTTTTCTGCACAGTGGATCCGGATTCAAATACCGTCCGGATTTTGACCGATCATCTTTCCACCTACGCTGTATTCAAAATTACAAATGCAAATAAGCGCAGCGCATATATCTCCGAGGTCAATGTTTATGCAGCCAATATGACGACAAGTCAGGCCGCGAAAATACTGGAA
>DNNJ01000165.1:13644-19857 GCA_003487955.1 Clostridiales bacterium
GTCAGGCCGCGAAAATACTGGAAGCCTACTCCGGGCAAGCTCCTACATGGAGAGAAGATGTTGTCAGCGCCACAATGGAAGCATTGGGTAGCCATGAGTATTTTTCTGCAACCTCCGTTCCCACGCTTTTGTCGCTGGGAGGGGCATAAGATAACATAATCGGTTCGTCCCTGGGCGATTCCTTGACCGTTCTGGGTGTCTCTACTGCCTGCGCACAGTTTGCCTATGATGCTTATAACTACGGATTGGACAGCAAAGAAGCTTCTTTCAGTGGAATGAAGGCTGTATTGAATCTTTCAGTTAGTTTAGCAAATGCTCCCATACAGCTTGCTTATGTAGGGGTAGGCGTGATTGATCTTGCACTGACTGATGTCAGCACCTTTGCCGTGTCCCACAAATACAAGAGCACGAAGAATATGTATGACGCTTATTACAGACGTTCCGGCATCAAACGCAATTCGATTGACTGGCTTAAACTTTTTGAAAAGATGTACAAGGACAACAAAAACGAACCGGAAAAGGTACTAGAACTGATGCAGGCGGAAATTGACCGCTATGTGCAAGAATATTGGACGGTAGCGGGAACCGACTGGGAATCTTGGATCGATACCTATTATAAAAACGGCAAATTGTCTAAATATCCTTGGCCGCAGGAAAAAGACCGGAACAATATCTCCAACATATACAAATCAGAGCTATATGAATATCTTGGCAATGTATTCCGGAGAATTAGCCGGAACATGTATCTTGACAGCCTGATAGAGCGGCAGAAAGATTTTCAGAAGCTGGCGGATATCTATAACCGGAAGTTTTCCCTTGTCATCCGAGAAGATGTTCCATCGGGTAAAAGCCCGACCTGGGCGGGTTATTACGCCAGGCTGGCTCCCATTTCGAAAAACGCGGATGCCTCTTCATGGATTGGAAAACTCAATGAAAACGGGGGCGGTAAAATGAGTTTCACTCTGCTGGCCCCATCAAACTGCAGGTTTCCCCATGAAACTGGAGCTGTATAAAACCGCCGCGGATGTACGTGAGGGGAAAAACAAGTTGAGGACAATTACTTTAAATCCTTTTACCGAAAGCGAGCAAACCGTAATTCTGCAGCCTAGACAGGTAGATGAACCGGAACCGGAACCAAAGCCAGAACCAAAACCGCCCATTGCCGAAGAAAATCCGTGGTATGACGTAACTGTCAAGGCATTAGATAACTCAAAGGTTTTTTCTGGCTGGTCCGCCGTATTGCAATATCCTGAAGACAGTTCCCCGGACCTTCAATTTATGCTGGCGGAATTTGACCGCAAGGGCCAATGCCTTCTGTCTTTCCAGCGCTCCGATTACGAAGGCCTTGATTCCCCGTCTCAAATTTGGCTGTATAAAAACAAGGCCGATCTGCTGAATAAAGCAAAACCGGACCAGGTGGTCAATTTCTCCCTTGCTTCCGCTTCTTATGCGGGAGAATATTCCGGAGAGCCCCTTTACAAACTCATTGTGAAAGCTAAGCCCCCTGAGGATAAACCCGACATTCTGGAAGGCATTACCGGAGATTATGCTTCCTACATGATCCATTCGGAATACTTTACAACCGGTCTTCCGGAAAAGATCGTGAAGGATTATTCGCCGGGAGAAGAACCGTCAGCTGATGTTAATCTTCATTACAATGGTCCCACCCTTACCTATATCAGCGCAGCGGATCCTTATCACACGGGCAAGGTTCTGGAAAAGTCAAGCGATTCCTTATATGAGCGCACCGAAACAGACGGTTCGTCAACCACTTATATACGTATTGAAATCATATCAATCGGTTCCAGCGCAAAGCTGTTTATGAGTTACGACTCGCCTGGCACCACATGGCAGTATGAGTATATGCTTACAAGAAAATAAAGTGAGATAGTTTCGGAGCATTTAACAGCAACACCCCCGCAACGATATACTCCCGTTTGAGTAACACCTGAAATAACAGAAATTCAGGACTAGGCAAAGGGGAGTTTTTCGACTGCAAAAAATTCAATCGACATGTTTCGACAATGTTCGCAACAATTATATGTTATATTTCGGACAAGCTTAACACAATTTCTAACTTTTTTAGTCGGCAGTAAACAAAACAAGTGGCGGAGAAAAACTGTAATGTTCTTCCATAAGTCTCCGTAAATGCTTGTTTGTTAGCTGTGAAAAAAGGGGTGAGTTCAATGGTTTGAAAATCACTTTCACGCACGGCGTCTTTCGGATTATCCAAAAAATAAATTTATGGAGGCTAACAAATGAGATTTAAAACAATCGGTGCGTTGTTGGTTATTGTATCAATAGTGTTTACGGCTTTCCCGGTGGGCGCAACTACAGTTGGAGGTGCTTTTTCTGGCTTCAAAAAAATCAATCATAATGGTAGCTATTCGTATACGTCCTTTGATGTATATATCTATTTCACGAATCTGATAAACAAGGCTAGGCATACTGGTACATCAACAACAGCATGGTTAGGAAGTAACCCGTCCAATGCCGATTCTGTTGTTCATAAAAACATAATTACCGTTACAGGTATTGGTGGACTTTCTGCCACTGGACTTTCTATTAGCGGCAATCAGGCAACGGATACAATGACGGTTACAAACTACTGGAGAATCGTTTCAAATTTTGACTATACTGTAAGAGTAGCCGTAGCTATGTTTTCAACAAATTTTGGAACACATGGCCGTGTGCAAATAGGAAGCAATTTTTATAGTGTCTCAACATCCACTTAATCGCATGGAGTATAGTTGGTGGATAAGTATCCACCCACTATACTATAAGAAAAGAAAACTAAATAAAACCAAGGAGGGTTATATAAATTGATAAATATAAATAAAAGAACCAAATTAATTACTGTAATAGTTGCATCTATAGTAATAGGTGCAATAATAACTTTTTCCTTTTTTGTTCGCTGTATTGGGAACGTGATCTTTGACGTAGGACATAGTTTTAGCGAAATTATCGGTGTCGATTTTGAAATTGATAATAATAAACAGAACAATATTCGCTCTATACTACACTCATTAAACATTGAAGACCCCTACCTTTTTGGTTTCACTAATAATGATAATATATCCATAGATTTATATACCCCTAATGCCATAGTAAATGTAGCAAAGCTAATTCCGGATTATAATCTGGATTATCTGAAAAAAAACTTATCATTTCTAAAAACAACATGCATTGGAAGAATGGACATTCTAAATTTATTGTACTATATAGAACTATGCTCCAGCCTGGAGATTGATATTGATTATCCCGGTGTTTTCAGTGCATTATTGAAGTATTATGATGAGGAAGCTAGCTTATTTTTTATCGACAGCACAGAAGATTTAATGGGCAATAAGTTAATTTTAACATCTATGGTCAAACGTATTCTTGGAGATAAATTACCATCTGAACCATTCAAGCTCGAAAGTGGAATTAAGAAGGTTTATGAAACGTATAACTTTCAAATGAAAGATAGTATAACATTGTATAATTCTGGTGGTGACATCCTATTCACTATGTCTGTTTTTGGTTTGGAAGAACAGATCAATAAGGAAAAGCTTAATGCTTGGTTTGTATATTGGAAGGATATTTATGAATCAATTCCTATTAATTCATTAATGAGTGCATTGCAGTATTCTGAGTATTTAAATATTGCACGAGTCTTTGATCCTGATTATCCTACCAAAAAGTTGCAGGATTATTACCATACTTTGACGACAGGTGATATTGAAAACATAGGCGACATAAATGTACTGTATAATATATTAAAAAATGTTAGATCACTTGATAGTGAGGTTTTTAACAATACGTTAGCTAAACATATAGAGAAAACAACAAAGAGTAAACATCTATTTAAGTCTAATCTAGATGTACGATCTACTGTATATGGTGTGCTGTTAGCACGTAAAGCGGATTACTTTCTCAATGAGAAAAAATTGCAAAATTATATTCAATATAATTATGCCGCAATCCCTTCGATTGAAAACTCTTACGATAGGACTTCCGAGCTATACTTCAATATAATTTTGGACCAACTAATAAATGGATATGAGCAGGAATATGATAGTAATTATTTTCAGTCCCAAGTTAACGCAATACTTAAGTCCCTGCGCTATGATCAATATCTTGCAGCTGATGTTATTTGTGCAAGAAGGATAGTTGAAATCGTGATGGATTTACAGATATTTGACGTTGATATCCATTTGACTAAGGCACAGCGAAGGGGAATTCAACGAGGTTTAAAAAGTGCGCTTAAAAATGATATAATTAAAAATTCTGTTATTATCAATGATATTTTTATCATTGATAAAGCACTGACATTAAATCTTGTTTCTAATGAAGAATTCATTGGCATTTACAATAAGTTGGTTTCTGATGGTGGAGCTTGTGCCATAAAAAGTGAGGAGCCAGATATTTTGACTACATACCAATTTATGGTTTCATTGGGCATGATCAATAACTATGAATACCTTGATGCACAAAAAGAATTTGTCGAATCTTTAATGGTGAAAGATGGGGTGTACAAATTGGATAATAACACCTCAGATATTAATGATTCGACGGTAATTGTACGCGCAAATGCAATTCGATACTTAGAAATTGGAGGAGAAAAAAATGATTCTTTTAAAAAAGATTTTTAAGAAATATGGTGACAAGGAGATACTTAGGGATATTGATTTAACTATTAATAGTGGAGAGGTAACATTTATTGTCGGCACATCTGGTGCTGGCAAAACCACTTTGCTCAATATTATTGGTGGACTGGACAAACCTACTTCGGGTACCGTTATTTTTGATGGTCAAAATATCCAAGATGATTTGATTTCTTATAGAGCAAAGAATATTGGGTTTGTGTTTCAAGATTATAATTTGATTTCGGGGTTGTCCGTCACGCAAAATGTTGAGATAGCAACATCTTTTTCTGGTACAAAAAAAGATGCAGAAGGCATTCGTAGTGAAATCGTGGCTTTGGGTATATCTGACCCGGAGCAAAATGTTGAAACGCTCTCAGGTGGCGAGAAACAGCGCGTTGCTGTAATTAGGAGCATTTGCAAGGATGCTGACATCATTATCGCGGATGAACCTACTGGAAACCTTGACTCAAGTAACGCTGACTTAGTGCTTGAATTGTTGCATTCGCTAAAAACGGACAAACATATAATCATAGTCTCACACGATATGGAAAAGGCTAATAAATATGCAGACCGAATTATAACGCTCAGTGACGGAAACATCATTAGCGATGAAACTCTTCAACCTAACAAACCGATTGTGCATTCAAAACCAGATATTTTAAAAATAGAATTATCTGGTAATAAGCCATCTTTTTTTAGTGTTTTTATGACTTTAGGTAAAAATAGTGTCATGCTTCGCAAAGGCAAGATTTTGTCCATTGTGTTGGTTATTGCGTTAGCGATTACTTCGTTAGCAACGGTTATAAATCTCAATCAATCTGGCAACGATCTATTGCGAAATGTGAATGTTAATTATCTGGAAAATGATCTAGTGAATCTTTATTATAGATCCACCCCAAATACTGGTTTTATGGAAATGCCTTTTACTAATAAAGAAATTCAATGGATTCAAAGCAACTACGATATAAATGAGCATGTGCCATTATATCTCAATATAACCAATGAGTGGCTTTTCAACGCAGCAGAAAGAACGGCAAATGTATGTCTAAAACAAATTAATATTAATGACTTCTTTAAAGAAAGAGTAATGTCAAACGAAATAGACGGACGGTTTTTAACTGACGAGAATGAAATAATTATCGCTGCAGATGTTGCTCAACAGCTTTTTGATGAGAACTGCATAGGAAAAGAAGTCTCACTCCATGATGGTAGAGGCAATAGTATCCGAATGACTATTGTTGGTATTAACTATACAAGAAATCCTTTTGATGAAATATATAGCTTTGTTAGCACTGATAAAATTAAAGAATGGTTATCAAGCAGAATCACAACTACAATTTTTGAGTATCAAGAATTATCTACTTATTACACGGAGATTCAGCGTGTGATAACTGGCGGCGGCTTGAAGGGTTCGATGAAAGCCGTTGATAATACGGAAGAATTGCTATACGGCAAGATGCCCGATTCAAGTGATAAAATCGTTATTAGCAGTGGATTGCTGAGTAATATGTTGAGTAGTTTTGAAATTGATAATAATTATACTCAAGACCAAGTTATCACAGGTGAGATCTCACATGATGATATC
>DNNJ01000165.1:20062-20668 GCA_003487955.1 Clostridiales bacterium
GTGAGATCTCACATGATGATATCAATAAAGTGTTTGCAAAGAAATTAGCTCTGAATTACAATGGTTTGTTTGAAGTATATGTTTCAGGAATTTACGTCTCAAATGATAGTGAGATGCGCTTCACCAATGAATTGATTCAAGAGATGTTAAAAGTCGATCCTATTGCAATAGATATTTACGTGTCAAATCCGGATAAAGTTCCAACAATAAAAGACAGCGTAAATGCAAACGCGGCATTTGAAGCCATTACTCAACTTGAAACTCTGAAAAATAATGTATCAATGCAAACACGCTTTTTCAGCATTGCACTTATTCTGCTGGGAATAGTTCTTCTTATGATTTCTGTTGCTATGCTCAGTTCATTTTCCAAAATCGCCGTTCTTGAACGGAAAGAAGAAGTAGCGATTATTAAAAGCTTGGGAGCAAATGATTACAGTGTTCTATCAATTCTCCTCTTCGATTCTGCCGTGATTGCTCTATTGTCATTCTTACTTGCGCTCTTACTATTTACAGTACTTCAATTCGCTTTGCCATATATTTTGCCCAATGTCAATGTGTTGAATTTCCGTTTTCCGTTTCTGCTGCTCCTGTTAATTAGTTTGGTCT
>DNNJ01000165.1:20836-21148 GCA_003487955.1 Clostridiales bacterium
CCTGTTAATTAGTTTGGTCTTTACTTTTTTGACATTAATACAAACCGTGCTGAGTTTAAGGAAATTGGTCAAAAAAACGCCAGCTGAACTTTTCGCTCAATAGGGGCTATGAGCAGCGTAACGCAAAAAATGAACACAGGCACTTCCGGATTGAAAAACGGTATATAGTCCCAATATCGGAGATTATAATGTCATGCAAAAGAACGAGATAAAAGACATCTGTGGAATTATCATCCCATATCATCCATTTCTGTATTAATATACTGCCATTATACTAAAAAAGGACGTGTTCTATAAAAGAAGTACGTCCTT
>DNNJ01000165.1:21347-21513 GCA_003487955.1 Clostridiales bacterium
AAGTACGTCCTTTAGGAACTTTTGCAGTGGCCACTCTTTTGGGCCAGCATTTTTATGCGGTTTTCAAAATGAGTCCCTATTCCTGCCACAGTTCCCCTAGGGGGATGCTGAGGCCGGGAAAATCCAGGTGGACAAGGATTTCCTCATCCATGCCTGCAGCGGCCAA
>DNNJ01000165.1:21818-22241 GCA_003487955.1 Clostridiales bacterium
GCCAATAGTGCTGAATTCCCGCCTCCTTCAAGTTTTTTGTGAGCATGGGGGATACAGTGCTACTCATGCCTGAGAACCCCAAGTACGAGCCGATTCAGCTGTCAGATAATCAGGCGAATATTGTGGGCATGGCAATTGGCTTGCTGAAGAAAGAGATAAAATTTTCAACTTTTATAATAAAGATAAAGTAAAACGAGGGAACTTACCCCTGGTGAGGATAAACTAAATTTTGAGGAGGCGCTGTAGGTGATAAATGGAATGGCTTTCTCTAGGCTGGTTGAGAGAGCAGATTTGTGGAAGGGATTTGACGGTTTGCGGGTAGCACTGGCTGGGAGTTATCTTTTTCTAATATCTATCGTCTTAATCATTTTAGTGCCCTTGGTAATCGGCATCTTAGTCTTGAGAGATGCCGACCGTCGGGGA
>DNNJ01000038.1 GCA_003487955.1 Clostridiales bacterium
CTAGCCAACTGTGCTACATCCCGCTATTTTTTTGGTATCTTTTGTAGGTGCTGTTTTTGCCGTCAAAAACCTTTGTTTAAAAAGGTTTAAAGAAATCGGACTGTTTAAGGAAATCATACTTTTGCATCAAAATATGTTGTATATTTGTGTAAAATTTTGTACCCAAATTTGTACCCAAAATTTAAACATCAAACAGCATTACAAATGAAAATAAATTTAAAACCTCTTGTTTATCTCAATAAACTGCGCAAAGATAATAATTATTCCGTAATTATCCGCA
Organism: Clostridiales bacterium; assembly: GCA_003487955.1. Classification (GTDB taxonomy): domain Bacteria; phylum Bacillota; class Clostridia; order Tissierellales; family Sedimentibacteraceae; genus Sedimentibacter. The sequence continues at coordinate 281 of DNNJ01000038.1, forward strand.
TAGGTTATAAATCAAAATATGCAAATATTGATACCGGACTTCTGGCAAGTAGCAAAGAGTTGAGGGATTTGAAAAAAAAAGACAATCATAGAAAACAGAAAATTGGGGAACTTAAGAACTCCACCCTCATAGATATTTGTAATAAAAAGATAGCCGAATATAAGAAATTAATTCGTGAAGCACAACTACCGGAAAATGATGGCGTGCTCCCCAACAATTGTACCGCGCAGGATATCAAGGCATTGTTGTTAAAGGGAACAGTCAGACCGGACAGCCTGGACTTCATGAAGCTGTTCAGACAGTTTATCGATGAAAACACCAACTCGCCCAGCATCCGCATTTATGAAGCCGCATACAACCATTTACAGGCTTTTGCGGGCACAAGTCTATTAGTTGATGATATCACCCCCAACAAGCTGAAAGAGTTCGAAAAACACCTTTCAAACACCATCACCCAACGGGGTACGCCAATGGGTAGCCGTGGGATCAACCTGTACTTGTCCCAAATAAGGACGGTGTATAATTGGATAATGGATGAGTACGAATATAAGGGATATTCGTTCCGTTATCCGTTCCGGAAATACGAAATACCTAAAGCAACATACCCTAAAACAAAGGCATTGACGAAAGAACAGCTTCGGGCAATCATTGAAACGCCATTAACAGGCATCCGGGCAAACAGGGCACGTGATCTGTTTGTCATCTCCCTCTTGTCTCTCGGCACAAACGCAAAAGATTTGTATCAGCTTGAAACTGTCGGCAGGAACATTGAGTACAAACGAAGCAAGACAAAGCATAAAAGAGACGATGAAGCGTTTATTTCAATCACCGTACAACCTGAATTAAAGCCATATATAAACAAATATTGGACTAAAATTTGTACCCGCCCATTTGCGCAAATGTATGCTTCTCCTGAACAGCTAAACAAGGCAATCCTGGAGGGACTGAAACAGGTTGTAAGACAGGTCAACAAACTTCATGGAAACGGCTTCCTGTGGAATATTGACTATTACGATGCAAGGCGTACAGTTGCATCCATCATGAGGAACAGGCTCGGAATCAGCAAAGATGATGTTGCACAATGCCTGAATCATGTTGACAAGGATATGAAAACTACGGATGTTTATATCGAACAGGATTTTACCCGGATAAACAAATTGAATCGTATGTTTATAGATTGGTTATTCTCGGAATCCGCTTCGGACGACCAGCATTAATTATTGTTAAATAATGTTTAAGACTGTTTTCAGCCATTTTAAGACACTTTCAGCCCTTTCCCGATACTTGTATCACAAAAATAATTATCGTGCCTTAAATCGCCTTAAAATGCGTCGTTTTCCCCGATGGATAATTTTATCCTGCCGGGAATCTTCAATTATAAGCATAATTTAAGAACACATTCAGATTAACACTACACCAACTACCATCCAACCATAAACAACGCCTGAAATGCCGCCGTACGGCCGTCAGGCAATCAATATTCCTGCGGTATCATCCCATCATTCGAGTGAAAAACTCATGTATTTTTTACGGGGAAACAAGCACCGTGCATTTGCCGTCCATAAAAAGGTATGGGGATTAATTGACAGTAATAAAGACAGTTAGGAATTAACTGCCGTGCGCAATATATTTTTTCTATCTACATATAGATATTATCTATATCTAAAGGGGTGATTATTGATAAATGTGATGGGTTTTTAATTTTCGGTCGGTCAATTCCACCCGTGTTTATTAAAATACTTGTCTATTTCTTCTAAATCTTTTTTCTGCTCCTTACTCCCTTTATAAATGCGGGTATCTTCACCCTTTTTATTGGTATATTCACCCTTGGTTTTACCCTGCATTCTGTCCCGTCTGTATTTGCCTTCTTTTTTAGCAGCTTCTTTTAACCCTGCCTTTTTAAGCCTTTTTTCTCTATTTACGGAATCCCAATACTCTGTGTCGTACTTTTGTTTGCTGGTTTTACTTTGACTGAATGTCGCCATAGTTAATGTTAGCATAAATAATAGTAATAAAATCTTTTTCATGCGATACTTAGTTATATAGTTAATTAACATCCACAAATATAGTGCTTTATTTTAACCAATGATATTTTTATCCAAATTTATAAGACTTTTTCTTAAATTTATATCATCCAATCAGAAAACAAAGCGGGGAGTATTGTGTACCCCCCCCCGCCCTGTAGTGTAGTTTGTTTCACTGATTATACAACCGCTTTAATCGATGAAAAACTGTCGTAAATGTATAAACCGATCAGCTCACTTAGCTTAAACTTTGCCTCGTCCACCGCAAGCAGGAACGGACTTAAGTTGTCATCGAGGTAACTATAAGCCCATTCCGATTCTACAATATCGGACACTTTATTCGTAGCTACATTAAAATCGTTGTAAGCCTCCAATAACATTTTTACCCTTTCGCTAACAGGTGCATTTTTCAACTGTTCAATAAATTCTTCTGTTTCCATTTTAATTATTTTTTAAATTTGGTCTCTCAAAGATATATCAATGAAACGAATATACAAAATTGATTTACAGTTATTTAACGCAAACTTTATTTGCAAGATGCAAACTTTTATTTGTAAATTATTTATAAATATTGTTAACGTGCTTTTGTGAAGCGGAAATGGCTAAATTCAATTTGCAAACTTTATTTGCATACCTTGTGGATTGAAAATAATACCCCCTTGCCTGTTTAACATGATTTAACATTAAATGCCTCTATCGCTTATTTCAAGGCTCTCTGGCGTGTTTTCGTTCTTTTCTGGTATATGTTATGCCTGAATGGAGAAAGTGCCTTAAAACGCCTGCAAATGGATTTTTTTGAATGGGATAAAAAGGGGGATGGAATCACCACCCCCAAACACGCAGAAATGAAAAAAGAAAGAGTGAACGAACCGTTTGACGGGCTATATATTCTCGGTCTTTAAATTTATGCCATACTCTAACATATCTGCTTGTTTTTTAGCTTATTAGTAATATTTATTACTTAACCCGGCTCACATATGGTCAAATAATCGGTCTTCATCTCATCAATGTAGCAACCATTGCCCAAACTGAATTCATATACTGTGCCGCCAAATAATGAACTTATTGAAATTTTGTCGGCCATCTGAATGAAGTTCCATTTTGATGGTGAAAAACTGTATTCAAATACCCTGTCAAACACAATAATAGGTATCTCCGTTAGTTTCAAATAAGCGGACAGCCGCAACCTGTGAGAACCGTCCATTAACCCCGTATTGTCGATAAAAACTCTTTCGCCATCAACAACCCTATATGTAAGGCAATATATAGGCGGAATGATTTTTTCCCCACTAATGACAAGTTCTGCCAAATCCATCATAATAGGCGTATCGTTGCCCGAAAACAACTCTTTGTTGTTTGCGTCCCAGTAGGGATTGACTGCGACAAGCGGGTTTATCGTGTCTATTCGCATTGTTTCACCTGTCCTGCCAAAAGAAATTGGAGTCCTTAGCTTTGAAAAGTCTATTTTTTTTATATCGGTCTCCCAAATAATATTGGTGGACTTAATCGCATCTTCTATTTTTTTTATCCTGTTAATTAGGGTCTGCTTATTTA
>DNNJ01000393.1 GCA_003487955.1 Clostridiales bacterium
GCAGCAAAGTCTACGAACTTGCTCAAGCTGCTCATCCTAAACGTTGGTCCGGTAATATCCGGAACTGGAACATTGATGATAAAGTATGGCTTAATCCTGAGCGCTCTAAATCAAATGAATCACAAGAAAAACAGATTTCCTAAATTCATACTTAATTTTGGAAATCCGCGACAACTTTCTTGACAAACACTGTATTATCACAACTTTATTTGAACACTAATATACTCAAGGTTATGTTATACTCTCTTTTGCTTTAACAATGTATGTTTGTATCAAGATATAGTACCAGCTGGAATAGAACAAAGCTAAACACCGATGAAAAAACACGTTTACGACAAAAGATAAAGTTATTATTGGTGATTGCTATATGAGCATTTACAATAACATATTTATTATTGATAGGCAAGAACAGATATGCTTTGGCTATGATTCTTGGTGGGTTAGGTGCTCTACTTTTGATAACGCCTTTTGGATATCAATTGCTAGCAATAATTGATAAATTTGCAACTACTAAAGGAGGCGAAATAAATGTTTGAAAGATTTCAAAATTTTGCTTTGAGTGTTCTAGCAATCACTTTAGTTTCCATTGATGGTACTGGAGTAAGTATAAATAGTTAGTTTACTGCATATGAGCCAGAAATTCCATAATGTCTTAAAAGGTAGGAATGTTTAAAATGTTAAAGATTTTACTTCTTGAAGACGAAGAAAATACGCGTGAGTATTTAAAAAGGTTATTGCTAGAAGTAACAGGAATAACTCAAGTATTTGATACTTCGAGCGTTGAAGAAGCCATTGTATGGACTGAAACTAATCAACCTGACATAATCCTATTGGATATTGAGCTTGAAAACAACAAAACTAACGGTCTTGATGTTGCTAAAACTATTTATAAATTTTATAAGGATGCCTTTATTATTTTTGTAACTGGTTATTCACAATATGCAGTGGATTCCTTTGAAGTACATCCTTATAGCTATATAATGAAGCCTGTTAACATTAACAAGTTTAAGAGATTAATTGGTGAAATAGTTGATAAAATTGAGCTCGGTAAAAAACCAAAAACAGATATAATAACATTCAAAGTAAAGAATGAAGTTATACACATTAATACAATTGACATAGTTTTTTTTGAAGTTCAAAGGCATAAAACCTTTATTTATACTCAAGCAGGAGTTTGGGAATCTCATAGAAGCTTAGAGGAATTAGATAGGCTTTTAGGCCCAAATTTTCTGCGTTTACACCGGTCATTTATAGTAAATGTAAAAAAGATAAAGAAAACCAGGGAAATTTCGAACCGATCATATGAGATTGAATTTTGGGATTATCCCAAGAGAGCACTTATGAGTCGGTATTATTATTCACAGTACAAGAAATACTTTAAAATCAAATAATATAATATTTCTGAAAACTTCCGAAAACATTAGGTTTCCGGAAGTTTTGTTCATGTAGAAATAACCACATGCTATGTGTGATAAGCTCCCCTTTGAGTAGACACCTGAAATAATAAAAATTCAGGACTACGCAGAGGGGAGTTTTTATGGGCAGAAGAGGGATCAGTTATGAAAAGAAATTGGAAGCAGTGGAAAAATACAAGCGGGGAGAAGGAAGCCAGGACAGTATAGCGTGGGAATACGGGGTAGATCGATCTAGCTTGCGGCAATGGATAGCCAATTATGAAGCCATGGGTTCATCTGGGTTGGCAGTTGTACATACGAATAACAGATACAGCGTCGAACTAAAAACCGTAGCAGCTGACACCTCCATCTATTTTTGGTTCCTGCAGCCAATCCAGAACCTGAGCACTGGTCATATCACGATATTGTGTTAACCATGATCTGATTAAATCCCGATGTTTATCAAGTTTCTTAGTCCGCTTTTTTTGATTTTCCAAAATCAGTTCTATTTCCTCAGGACTCATATTTAGATATTTGTACACCGTTGTCCGGGATAGATCAAGACGCCTGGAGATCTGGCTTACATTAAAATGCATGTCTTTTAAGCTCTGAATCTCTGAATACATATTCCACCCTTCTGCTACGTTCATTTCTTCCTCCTGTGCTATGATCAAAGCTGTTTATCTTCCAGCTCAATCATAGCCTTCTTGGAGGATTGTGGTAAATACTGTTCATTCTTATTTGTTGTTTTCTGTTCAATTTAGTTTAATGGTTACACATTGATTGTTTAATCTTGAATGACAAATAAATGTTTGGGCATTGGGGTTCAAAAAAGTATTATTCATGTGCATTTAGAGGCAGATGGGGCAATTATGCAGGGAAAGATACTTTGTTTTTGAATTAATAAATAAATCGCATGTATAGAAATAAATCTATTATTTAAAGAAAGGAGATAGAAAATATGAAACTTGATAACAAACAAAATGTCAATAACAATGGATCTTTATCAGTAAACTGGTGTCCCTGTGAGGGCTCATGTACTGGAGGTTGTACTGGTAATTGTTTTGCGACTTGTTATGGGTCTTGTAACTATTCATGTGTAGGAGGTTGTACAGCAGCGTGTGCCGCTGGAGGTAAAGTACCAATAGAGTAATTTTCCTTCGAGGATTTAACCGTTATAAAATATTGAATGGTTCGCAAAAGGATTCCAGGATAGCAGATAGCATATAGAATTAACATTATTACCCGTGGCCACTTTAGGCCTTCATAGCAGCCCATATTTATTCCTTTATGCGTTTGAGAAAGTTGAAAGTTAAGTAATTTTCAGCCAACTCAAACGCTTATATCATTTTACCCTGCAACATGAATTTTCTAGAAAACTCACATTATTTGTCAAGTTAGCTCAAACTTTTATAAATGATTGCAAAGGAAGAATTAATTAATGAGTTAAGCTTATTTTGGTTATATAAGAAAAAGGAGATTTCATTGTATTATAAACAAGGTTTAGTTAAAGGAGCCATTGTTCTCAGTATTGCTGGCGGTATTAGCAAAGTATTGGGTGGTATTTATCGTATACCCTTGGCTCGTCTGATAGGTGATGAAGGGATGGCTTTATATCAAATGGCATATCCTATCTACACTTCAATTTTAGCTTTAACTACAGCTGGAATTCCAGTAGCCATCTCTATTTTAATAGCACGTAAGGAAACTCAAGGTTATACGGGCGATAGTCAAAGAATTTTCCAAGTTAGTCTAATAATGTTAATAGTTTTTGGATCAATTTTAACTCTGTTAGTATTTGAAACTGCTCCAATAATTGCCAAAAACATATTGAACGATCCCCGTGCCTGTTATCCCATAATGGCAGTGGCTCCCGCTATATTTATTTCTAGTTTAATGGCGGTTTTTCGAGGATACTTTCAAGGATATCGATCCATGACACCAACTGCTGTTTCCCAAGTAGTTGAACAAATATTCAGGGTTACTTCAATCTTGATTCTAGCCTTTTTATTCTTCCCTAAAGGCTTACAATTTGCAGTAGCTGGAGCAACCTTTGGTGCAGTTATTGGGGGAATTATTGGACTGGTAATACTAATATATTACTATGCTACATTCAAAATAAGGGATGAAGAAGATAAATATGCTTTAATTTATTCAGAAAGTAGTATTGTTGTACATGCAAAAGAAGTAGTACAATTAGCCATACCGGTTTCTTTGGGAGCATGTATTCTTCCAGTGGTTCAAATATTGGATGCTATTATAGTCCGCCAGAGACTTGAAACTATACATTACAGCAAGATTCAAGCCACCGTATTATTTGGCCAGTTGTCAGGCAAAGCTGCCGTACTAATTGGCCTCCCGAGCATATTTATTATTGCTATTTCAACAAGCCTAGTTCCTGCAATAAGCGAAGCTATTGCCCAAAAAGATCATAATTTATTGAATAAGCGTATTAATTATGGTTTCCGAGCAGGAGCTATAATTTCATTTCCTTGCGCGGCTGGATTATATGCACTGGCCTTTCCTATCTGTAATCTTCTTTATGCTACTGCCGAAGCCGGTATACCTTTGGAAGTATTGGCTTTTTCATGTATCGTGATAGCTGCCTTTCAATTGTCCAGTGCAGATTTACAAGGTATTGGCCATCCTGAGATTGCCATGTTTAGTCTAGTTATTATAGGCTTATTAAAAGTACTGCTTAATTACACATTAACATCTATCCCAGTATTAAATATCAGAGGTGCTGCCTTAGCAACCGTCATATCTTTTTTTATTGGTTCTCTATTAAATATTGTCCTTCTTAAAAAAAAGACCGGTGTGGTATATGAAGGTATACGATTGTTTAGGATAGCCTTGGCTACTATAATAATGGCCATAGCTGTGAGACTTTTTTATCAGATTTTACTTGGACTTGACTTTCATTCGTATCTAGCTACAGCAATTGTTATTATTGTTGGAGTTGGCATTTACGGAATAGAACTATTGATTCTACGAGAAATTGATTGGGAAATGTTCAAATTCACTAATAAATAGTAAGGGATTGGGATCCAAGCTAGGCTCATTACTGCAATTAGTAAGTTGGCTTTTTAAAAAACGGAAAAGTTAGAGTTCATAGTTTGAAACTAAAAGATTGTTTATATCTATAAAAGACGCTTCAATGGAAACTGCATGTATGAAGGCGTTATCCTACACACCCTCACTCATGCCTGCATTGCGGATATAAATTACAGTCTGTCCAGGGAATTAGATCAGGCACAGATTTTACGCCTTGCAGACTGCACTTACATTGAGAAGAAACATAACATCATCATTATGGGTGCCGCTGGGTCCGGCAAATCCTATATGGCTTGTGCTTTCGGAATCGCAGCTTGTCAGAACTTCTATACAGTGAAATACATCCGGCTGCCTGACCTATTGATTGAACTCGATATTGCCAGAAACGAGGGCAGCTACAAAAAGTTGATGAATCAGTACCGAAAGTTTAAGTCTCTTATATTGGATGAGTGGATGCTTGTGTTCCTTAAAGAAAATAAAGCAAGAGACGTTCTTGAGATGTAAGCGTAAAAAACTGAACACCTGTACCTCAGGAAATATCTGAGGTGCCTCATTGAATGGGGCGTAT
>DNNJ01000140.1:0-246 GCA_003487955.1 Clostridiales bacterium
CATGATTAAATCCAGCCAGTTCTAATCCTAACGCTTGACCGCCGGCACCGGCACAAATTTCAATTGAACGCATCAGACAATTTCACCTCCCTTATCTATACTATTTTTATGCAGTGTACGGCCATCACGAGGCTTTTCAGAATTTATGGGTATTGCCCATGCATTACCTAATCGCCATGCGCCAAATATACGGCCCTCTGCACATAGGACTTGCACACGCCTAGGAGTAATTCCCCATTTTTCCGC
>DNNJ01000140.1:496-2603 GCA_003487955.1 Clostridiales bacterium
TTCGCAACTGCGAAGAATTGCAAGTGTGATTTGCTCAATTCTTTCCCACCTCTTTTTAATGAAAGAATGAAACCCACTGATTCATCATAATTCAAAATTTGAATTAGACCGCTATCAGATTGTATAGCTGCGCCATATAGTCCTAAAGCCGATGACATTGCCTGTCTACCAATTGCCGGATATAATGACTGTATTTACCTGGCCAACGCCCTGATAGAATATTTCCAACAACCAGCTTTCCCTCGCTAATGATGGAGGAAGTGCTGAGGAGGTCACGCTGCAGAACGCCAGCTGTTTGCTATGGTCACCGGGGATTGTGGCACTGGCAAGACTACTACCCTACGACGGCTATGGGACACCCTAGACCCATCCAAGTTTTGATGATGTTCCTGGCGGATTCAAAATTAACCCCGTCATTTTTACGGGCAACTGGGCTGCGAATCTAAGTTCTACAGGGGAGATGCTAAACGGCAGCTGCACCGAGAAATTGAACCTGCGGGGTATCCACCGCCTACTGCCCGTGGTCATGGTTGACGAGGACCACCTGCTGGATAAGGAAATGCTCGAAGAGGTTCGGTTCCTGCTTAATTTCAAGATGGATACTGAGAGTCCTATGGCCTTAATCCTGGTTGGGCAGAGCGAGCTCGGGGATAAGTGCCGACTGCAGGCCTATGCAGCAATCCGGCAGCGGATTGACCTGCAGTGCAAGCTGCCCCACTTCGACCAAGCACAGGTAGAAGAGTACATAAAAAGCACCTTGCCTGCGGGGGTTGAGCATGCAATCTTCTCAGAATTGGGACCTTGAAGAGATATACCGCCATTCCCGCGGGGCGGACAGGTTGGTAAACAAGGTGTGCACCCACTGTCTGCTCTACGGTGCGCAGAATGGAAAACGGATTATTGACGATTATATGGTAAAGCTGGTCATCCAGGGGGAGCGCTACTTTAGCTCTCCCTACCTAGTTATAAGGTCCGGCAGTTCGTGGAAAATCAATAACGCCTATTGCAGGACATTATGGGCTAGCAGTAACATTCTGTCTCAACCCTGTCGTCTCGGTGATCAACACCTCATTTGCCTATGCTTGATGAGGCTGATATAATGCTTATTAATTGAGGGGAGGGGAGATTAGTGCCAAGTGTAATAGACCTTTTCGCTGGATGCGGCGGGCTTAGTCTTGGTGCATCACGATCAGGTTTTGATGTCACTGCTGCTGTTGAATTTGAACCTCATGCAATCGCTTCTCACATAGCTAATTTTCCTAAAACCCGACACATCCAAAGAGATGTAATGACACTTAGCGGAGAAGCATTGTTAAATCTGTCTCGTATTAAAAGCAACCAATTACTTGGAATAATTGGTGGTCCCCCATGCCAAGGGTTTAGTAGTATCGGTCATGGAAACGTTGATGACTCACGTAACACACTATTTATTAAGTTTTTTCAACTAGTTGAGGAGTTGCAACCTGTTTTTTTTGTAGCAGAAAATGTCCCGGGAATAATGAACACAAAATATGATCAAATCCGCTTACTAGCGTTATCGCATGTGCGAGAATATAATTTACTTCCACCTATTAGTATAAATGCGAGCGAATATGGTGCACCAACAATTAGAACCAGATATTTTTTTATTGGATTTCGAAATGATAATAGAATTAAGCCTTTTACATTTAACGATATTGAGCAGATGAAAGTTCAGCCTCACCAGAAAACAAGTGTCCGCCAGGCACTAGAGGGACTGCCACATAATACTCGCTACAGCGCTAATTGTTCTGGACTTAAAAAGATATCCATGGAATATTGCCAACCAAATTCAGCCCGCATTCAGTCTGATTTTTTTTATGAACGTGTCACAGGTATGCGACCAGACGGTTTGGGAGATCCATGTTATGTTAATCAGTACGAGCAGCATCACATAGTTAATGGTTTTTTGCCTACAAAGCATACTGAAAAAGTGAGGCGCCGTTATTCTAAATTAGCCTTTGGGCAGCAGGACAAAATTTCAAAATCCATTCGGCTTGATCCGGATGGTTTCTGTCCAACACTACGAGCAGGTACAGGGCCTGAAAAAGGAAGTTATCAAGCTGTTAGGCCTATACACTTTGAGTTC
>DNNJ01000140.1:2785-4867 GCA_003487955.1 Clostridiales bacterium
GGCCTATACACTTTGAGTTCCCTCGCGTAATTACTCCCCGTGAAGCAGCACGGTTACAGGGTTTTCCAGATTGGTACAAACTTCCTGATACAATTTGGCATGGATTTAGACAAATCGGAAATAGCGTTTCACCGATTATTGCAGAGCGAGTATTATCTGCGATTTTTCAAAAGCTCACTTGATGGTAATTGGGATAGTATTTGTAATACGATAAGTAACTATCTAATGCTTGTCCATTACTAGGCGAAAAAATGAATGGGAATTGTGCAATAAGCTGCTGCCGAATATCTTCATTCGGCAACAGCTTATTAAGTTCAGTAATTTCCAGAAAAGTTAATGCTGGAATTTCGATTCTACATAGATCATCCCAGGAGAATGTATTATGAGGAAAGTCGGATAAAACCTTCCGTAAGTCTAATTCCCGGTCATGCGAATCTAAAACAATACCAGTAAAAGTTAGCATTTGTTGTCCATCCGCATACACACTAGAGAATAACGGGAACATAAAATTTGGGCTATAGGGGGGGGTGTCATTCAAAGATTGTAAAGTAATTGCTTTTATGATTTTTAAAAGTGCGGATGGGTACCTACCTCTTGTCATATCTTCAGGTATTATCGAATTCGGAAAACATTCTTCCGGGACGCGTTCCTTTAAAACCCTAAGCCTTGTTTTATGCAACTCATCTGGTAAATCAGAATCTCTAAGAGAGCTAGGATTAGCATTTAGTGTAATTCGAATAATATCATTGGGGTTGAGTAAATTTAGCAGGGTTGCATAATCAGCTAGCTGTGTTCCCAATTCATTAGGACTAACATAGTCTAACCAAAATATGTTATGATCACCATCGTCGAGAATCAAACTTGATAAATACTCCGTGCTTCCAGTATTCTTAACCTTTATACAACCATAAGGAAGATTAAATTCTGCCCGTTTATATGCATTAGGCTCTCTTTCTAAAGAGACCATTGATGAAATGTTAAGTGTATCATGGAATAATTTAAAATCCTCGAACGTATATGAACCAAATCCAGTATAACGATAATCTGATATTGGCAACTGACGACTTAAACCAATGAGTGTTTGGATAAACAGGGTGCGGTCAATACACTTGTTGGGACGCAAATGATAAAATGGCTGTTTTGACATGTTACTCTTCCTCATTGGCTTTTTCTAAAATCATATCAAAGCATTTTTCCCCAACCTGAGATGGGGTGATGGTATGTGTTCGATCCTTGTAGAGATATTCTACTATAGTAAGGATATCATCCATATCCTTACTATAGCGGATAATTCGGTATGGTTTATCATTTGGGGGTTTTGGTAAGTCTGGATTAAAAATCAATGCGTTTTGATTTTGTCTAAATTTAATAGGAACTTGATCCTCAATATTCTGCGGGGTACCAATCAAGTTGCCAATGGAAACACTTTTTGCCGTAGTCGAATATGTCCTTTCCCGTTCATTCTGGCCCTTCCATCTGTTTGTATAATCAGTAAACATTTTTAATCCCTGTCGCATCCTATCCTTAACAGCTGCGTAAATATTGGATGATGTATCAACACCACGTTTAGTTGTTGTCATCGGTAAATTTTTTGGATTATTACTTTCAAAAATTACAATCCCGCGTATTCCAATGAATTGTGTATGATATTGCGGCACACCTGCTTCCCCCCAGCCTGTGAGATGAGATTTATCATTATACAATACAACCCGATCATTACATACTACTGTCCAGCCAGCATCAGAAGATGATCTTTTCAGGTCATTTTCATCATCAATATCTTCGGGTGAAGGAGGTGGTGCATAAAATCCTACAGCGAGACTTACATTTACATCATTAAAAGTTTGGTTATACAAAAAAGGTTTTATACCAGAACCCTCTTTGTGATCAAATAAAAGTTTTATAGGTAGCGGGGATACCATTTCACCATTAATTGTGATGCAAAACCCTTTTTGAATAATAAAACTGTAGCTCTGCTGAATTGACTTTATTAACATGTCCAAGAACCTATTTAATTTGTCTTCTGTATTCCAGCTATCACGAATTCCGGAATTAATATTATGTATTTCTATTCTTGTGCCC
>DNNJ01000417.1 GCA_003487955.1 Clostridiales bacterium
TTATCAATGTTGTTGTTAAACGAATTGCGTTTATCAACGTTCAAAATTCCGGAATCATGCGTAAAAGCGCCTGAAACATAATAAGTGGCTACTTTTCCTCCCCCACGAATAGAAACATTGGCACGGTTGCTGTTGGCATAATCCTTAAACAACATAGAATACCAGTCATTGCTTGGGTAGATTAAACGATTTGCATTGGGTTTACCTGTCTGCTCAATTTTATCGTAACTATACATCAAGTCGCCCAGCGGATCTCTGGTAGTAATGGCTTCGTTGTAAGACTTCATGTAGGTAACCGGATCAGCCAACTCAATTTTTTGTGTGGGAGCAGAGATAGAGGACTCTAAACGAACAAACATTTTGGCTTTTCCTTCCTGTCCTCTTTTGGTTGTTACGTAAATAACACCGTTTGCTCCGCGAGCACCGTAAAGAGCCGTAGCAGTAGCATCCTTCATGATAGAGAAACTTTCAATATCGTCCGGCTGCAAACGCGCCAAGTCGGTACTGGTCAGCTCAATATTGTCAATCAGAATAAGCGGATTGGTATTTCCTCCGAAGGTAGTAATACCACGCACGAAGAAGTCCGCATTGTCTTGACCCGGCTCACCGGAACGTTGATAAGCAATCACTCCGGCAACATTTCCCGCCAGCGCTGTAGTCAAGTTACTGGAGGGAACTTTCAAGTCTGCAGGACTAACGGTAGTAATGGCCCCAATCACACTCTCTTTCTTCTGCTTACCAAAAGCTACAATTGTTACTTCATCCAGCTCACTAGTCATTGGCCACAATTCCACATTCATGTAGGTTTTGTCACCAACGGCTATCGTTTGGGAGTTCAGGCCCAAAAACGAAAAGGTAAGTTTGTCTGAAGTATTAACCTTTATTTCAAAGGTTCCGTCAATGTCGGTTGATACACCTCTGGGTGTACCTTCGACCACAACGCTCACACCGGGCAAAGGTTCGCCGGTCTCTTTTTCCAATACTAACCCCTTAACTGTAACCTGCTGCTGTGCAAACAGGTTTAGAGGAGCAATGAACAAGAGCAAAGTGAGCCACAAAGGAAAGTTGCTTTTTTTTCTCATCTTATTAAAAATTTGGAAGTTAAAATTCGTGTCATAATAAACTTAATATATTATCTTGTTTATTTCAAAAAATTGAATCCGGAAATCTCAGAGTCAATGGTATTGTGTATAAATGATCATTAGTATTTTAAGTTTTCAAAATTATTTTCTGCAAATATAAATCAATATTTATACAGAATAAACGATTGTTTATTAAATAAAGTTAAATATTAAAGATTGCTTGTCGTTTATTATAAGACTATTAAAAGCTCATCTTAAAGATCGTCCTCCTTTTTTTAGGATTTTAATAGGTTGTTATCAAATGTTGTTAGCATTTAATCATCAGATTAATAGAGTTTTATTTTGGATGAGGTTGTCGTGAATTAAACAAATAACTTCTCTTGTCGGTATTTCGACTTCAAATTTATTTTTAAGCTTTCGCAAGTTTTACCATTATAAATACTTTTTTAACTACCAATGTCTTACGAATATCTTAGCTCATGATTATTCTGGTTGGGTCGGTGTTCGTCATGTATGCTTCAATCCAGTTTGGATTTTATTCATTATTACTTAATGCTTTTTGTTCATCATGAATTTTTATAATATGGTTAAAATGTTGTTGTTTAGATATATGTGTGTTCTTGAGGAATATATACAAAAGTGTACGTTATTATCGAAAAAAATAAATTATTTACCTATATGGCCCCTTTGTTTGTGTTGATCTTATTGATTTATTTTGTTGTGATAACGATTGAGCATTTGTTGATCTTGTTTTTATATTGATTAAATTTGCCCATTTTGAACTAGTATTTCACCTCTTGGGATAGTTTTATATTATTTGTTTGGAGTAGGGGGTAATCTTTTTGTTGTACTCTGACGGACAAAGATGGTTTATCCCTGTCTCTATCCGGTAATTCTCTGTTGTAATTATATAGTTTCCGCTGTTATTTTTCCATAAACACAAAGGCTGGTTTTCACCCGGAGATAACTCCGATCATCCTCGTTATGAATCTATTTTTTTGGAATATCACCGTACCAAATTGTTTTTTTTATCAAATCAAGGTATTTCTTCTCTTTTTTCTTTCCCTTATTTGTGAAGAACCATTTTAGATACAACACAGGCCTATTGGCCTTGCTTATTGCCAATCCGGTACAGTGCACGTATTTTTCTTCGTACGGTTTGTCCATAGGGATATCATAAATAAAAACGGAGTCGGCATTAAAAAGGTTTCGCGCCTCTTTTCCTGCCAATACGGTAATATGCTTGTCAGGGTCAATCCAAGCACGATAATCGATATCCAACGCCGCTCTGATCTCTGAATAGATAATACTGCGGGGAATTCCCACTTTCCAATTGGGGGTTTTGAGGATGGTAGAGTCTTTTTTCATAAGTTCTTCTATCTCTTTTCTCTCGCGTGAAGAAAAGCATGGGGTATCTCCGACTCTATCTGTATGTACAGGGTAAAAGGGATATAAGATTATGCACTGCTTGTCTTTTGACCTCAATACGGGAGTGTACACGAAAGTTACATCCCTGTTTTGATGAATTCTCCACTGTCTGAGCTGTTTTTGGTCGATAAAGTTACGGGGCATCGTGCAGGTAATTCCTAACTTTTCATCCATAAATTTGGCGTATTCTGGTAATGTGCGGGTGTTTTGTTCCGCTACTCTTTCTTGCCATAATTTTATTTTTGAAGGGGAAGCGGAGCCACAACCTATAACAAGGAAAATAAGCCCCAACAGACAAAACAATACTACTTTTTTCATAATCTCAAATTCAGTATTTAACATTTAGTATCTTATATCTTCTTCTTATTCTCCAATTTTCTATAACTACATCTTTGCCAGTTTGTTCGTCCCAAATATATGCCAATTCCCCATCTGAAATAAGTAAGACCGCTGCATGCCCTGTGCCATCCCAATAATCAAGAACAGCCATTGTTCTGGTATTACCTGCATTTAAATAGTTATAATACATAGGAGGTCCAGCTTGGTATTCGTAATTAAAAAAATGACCAACTGCAAACCCCATCAATTCCAACGGTACTCCATATTCCGCGTAGCCTTCTATGCTGTCATTCAGGAAGGCATTAATTCCCGAATATGTGTAATACCCGCCCAAGTCATTTGATATCGCATGGATGGTGTGAGCTACGCAGTTAATGTTGTCACCAAACTCTACGGTATCCGATCTTAGATGAGGGGTGGTGGACTTTTTGCTTTTCGCATTAACAAGTCTATTTGAATTTTCAACAATCTGTTTTATATACGAAAAAAGATTCTCTGATATATTTATTTCTTGTCCATTTTTTTGAACAATTTCATAAAAACCGTTTTCAGACACTATCTGAATACGTTCCAATGCAAGAATAAAATTGTTTAGTTCTTCTTTGGATAGTTTATCTAAACTTTGCTTGGTAGCACTAAATGAAAGAAATTTTGACCCGTTATTCAGTGAGTCTTGTTGACAACTATTTGAAGAAAAGAATGCAAGTACAATTATTATGCTTGCTAAAAATCCTGCATACTTTAACTTATTTTTATTCATAATCGTAGAGATTTATTACATGTAGACACATTTTTTACGTACAATGAAGATAAAAACCAATGAAAGAGCAACTTGAGCAACACTGTTTATTTATGGGAGCATTTAATTTTTTAACGGTGGCTGGAGAATGGATTGCTCTATTTTTTACAAAAATGGAGATATTTTGATTGATAAAGTACTTTTTTTAGTTAAATAATGTTGTTTTGCAAAAAAGGCTGATTCTATAGTTGTTCATCCAGAATATTCTTTTTTGAGATACTTTTATAATTTGTTGCCATATGGAACAGGATAAGTCTGAAAAAATAATTGAATAGCAGTTTATTTATGGTTTGTCTAAATACATGGTCTATAAAATCAGGTAGCAACTTGTCTCTGTACGGTCCGGATGTTGTTTTGCATGGAATCTTATTGAGATTTTGGGTTGTGCTAACGATTGAGCATTACTGATTTTATTTGTATATTGATTAATATTAC
>DNNJ01000378.1:0-5222 GCA_003487955.1 Clostridiales bacterium
CAGAAAGTAATATTTCTTTTTCTCATATAATCTAAATCCAATGTATCATAGCCTGCCCTGAAGGATTGCAGCCACCTAATATTATGCATCTTATCAAGCTTTTCGGGCACAAAATCCATTGGCTCTCCAATGAGCGCCTCCGCTTCAGGACAATCATCGATTTCAGTGTAAAATTCAATATCAGGAAACTTTTCAGATACAATGTCGAGAAATTTTTTGTGAATAATTATTTTCATGTTATACTCCTTTATAAAATAATTAGCTTTCCGTGTCTAAGGGAAAAGTCGGCTGTGTCTTGATTTAATCAATAAAAGGGCATTTGCCCCTTTGTTAAACAATACAATAAGCTGCAATTTTATAATCACACGGTACTTTGTAATCTTTTTCGGGCTTTCCGAATTTCCATGTTATATCATACAATGTACTTTCTATAATTGCTTCAAAATACAGCATTATGACTGCCGTATCAATTTTTTCTTTATATTCTGTTACATATATGTCTTTTTTTACTGCCAAAACAACCGTTCCGTTATCTACGATAAATCTCCAAGGCTGGCGGTTTTTGTATGAAGGAGCTAATATACCGTAAAAAAATCCCTCCAATAAGCCATAATTCACAAGTTCATCGGGATCTGCCTTTTTACCCCATTCTTTAGAGAAAACCAGGTCTCTGATACCAAGTCTTTCACTTGTATTATCGTCAATAACTTTAACATTTGATGAAGTATTATATTTCCCTTTCTCATACAAAACCTTGAACTGAGGTTCTTCATATCCAAGCGCTATAAGGGCAGCTAACTTTTTGTCTGAATCTATACCAAGTTTATTCTTTATTATTTCCCCATCTTCAAAAGTTATCCAACAAGAAGCAATTCCTAAGCTCCACGCTTTCAGCATTATATCCTGTGCCCTGTAGCCGGCATTTTCTATGTAATGATCCTTTTCTTCCGACAAAAATATTAAATAATGAGGGGCTTCAATCATTCTGTCGTTATACCCGGCATAATCCTTAAGCTGTTCGAATACTTCATCTCTGCTTTTTCTTATTACTTCCACTTCAATATCATCAACCAGCCTTTTGCCTTGTTCATAATATTGTTTTAATTCCTTAAGTAAATTTGCATCCACTTCTTCTTTTTTGTAAACTCTTACCGATTTAATTTCAGAAATTATCTCTTTATATTTCATTCTTAGTTTCCTCCTTATGAGTATAATGTAATTATACCCATACTTTCAGAGAACTAACAAAAATATTATACTATTAAAATGCTATAACAATTCCTCCGTCATCAGCATAAACAGTACTCAGCCCTGCAGAACTGAATATTTTTATATCTTTGAAATTATATTTTGCTTTTATATCATCTCTTAACTTTTCAGCCTTTTCAAGGCAATTTACATGAGTTATTCCTAAGATTGTATTTTCAAAATCAATATTGTATTCAGCAAGCATATCAACAAGTCTGGAAAAAGCTTTTCTTTTACCTCTAACTTTTTCTTTTAAAACTATTCTCCCTTCCCCATCTTCCCCCATAATGGGAACAATGTTCATAATGTTGGCAAGGATTGCCTTAAAATTGCTGATCCTTCCGTTCTTGGCAAGGTTGTCCAATGATTCCAATATAAATAGTGTGTTCAACTTGGAAATATATTTTTCTGCCTGTTCAATAATATCATGGGGATTCAAGTTTTCTTCAATCAATTGTTTAACTTTAAGAGCAAGCAAGGTTTCTCCGGCAGCAGCTGTCTTGGAATCAAAAATATGTACAAATGTTTCAGGAAACTTATCTTTTATTGTTTCCACCGCAACTACGGCACTGTTATAAGAGCCGCTCAACTGGCTTGATATTGTTACAATAAAATTACTGGCTTGAGTCTTCATTTTATTTATGAAATCTTCCGGTGGAGCACAAGCTGTTTTTATTTGATTGCGGCTTTTTTTCATTTTTCTTATGAGCTCAATTATATCCGTATTTTCATCTACAATTTCTTCCTCATCAATTATAATTCTGAAAGGAACCCTTGGGATGTTTTCNNTTGATATTGTTACAATAAAATTATTGGCTTGAACTTTAATCTTTTTTATAAAATCTTCCGGAGGAGCACAAGCTGTTTTTATTTGGTTACGGCTTTTTTTCATTTTTCTTATCAGCTCTAATATATCCGTATTTTCATCTACAATTTCTTCTTCATCAATTATAATTCTAAAAGGAACTCTTGGGATGTTTTCTGTATCCTCATTAAAATCAACACAACTATCTACTATTAAGTTTGCTTCCATACCGACCTCTCCTCTTAATTTGATTATCACAATTATAACAAGAATGTTTATATTATACAATTTATATTTTTACTTAAATAATCTCAGCTTCTTGGCACGTTTCAATTTCTTTATTTGGGATTCTCTTTTTGCGGCATCAACCTTATTGTCAAATTCCTCATAATATTTTAAAACAACAGGAGTTCTTCCTCTTGTGTATTTTGCTCCTTTTTTTGCGTTATGAGTTTTTATTCTTTTATCCAAATCAGTTGTATATCCGGTATACAATGTTTTATCTCTGCATTCCACAATATATATATAATGCATTTTATCTCCTTTTGTTAAATGATATCCATTTTAACACATTTCTGCTAAAATGAAAAGCAAAAAAGCCCCTCCTGCCCGGTGTTGACTTTTAGTTTTTGGTATATTAAAATTAAGTAGTAAAATATTAGGAGGCGGACATGAAAATAGGAATAATAGGGGCTATGGATATTGAAGTCGAAGAGCTTATAAATTTCATGGATGATATAAAAAAGGAAGACATAAGCCGCATAGATTTTTATAACGGAAAACTGCAGAATATAAATGTGGTGGTGGCAAAATGCGGTGTAGGCAAGGTGCATGCAGCTGTTTGCACTCAGACGATGATATTGAAGTATGCTCCGGATGCAATTATCAATATAGGTGTTGCCGGCAGTTTAAGCAATGAATTGAACTTTGCGGACATTGTAATATCCGACAGTGTGGTGCAGCATGATTTTGATGTTTCACCCTTTGGCAAACCCATCGGTCTGATTACCGGAATTGAGTTAATTAAAATTCCTTGCAATGAAGAATTAGTAAAAAGATTAGTAAGGGCGGCTGAAATATTAGACGATACAAATATAGCCGTAGGAACTGTCGCTTCAGGTGACCAGTTTATCAGCAGCAAGGAAAAAAAGGATTACATAGTAAATAACTTTAATGCCCTTTGTACCGAAATGGAAGGTGCATCAATAGGTCATGTATGCTATATAAATGATGTGGATTTCTGCATAGTAAGAGCAATGTCTGACAGAGCTGACGGTACTGCCAACATGGACTTTAATATTTTTGTGAAAAATGCAGTAGAAAAGTCGATTAAACTGATTAATAATTTTTTAAAAATATATTAACAACCATTCTTCACCTGCGGTTCAGAATGACATGTTGCAACTTCATATTTACTTAGTTTCTATGGCACCAATACATCTATGGCATTGTGTACAGAAGAAATTTCCGCAGGTGCATATCCTGCAGGATCCCCATCCGCGTCAATTAATAATTCCTTCTTAGGGATTATTTTTATATTCTCTGCTTGAAAATAATGAACCTTGGGATGAGTTATATGCTGTCCGTTAAAAACCTTGGTAAAAATCTGAAACAACTCTGAATTACTTGTTTTTTCAAAAATCACTATATCGAGCAAACCATCATCTAATTTAGCCTTAGGGCACAAATACCTGAATCCGCCTGCACCGGCAGAATTTAACACAAGAAAAAGCAAGGTTTTGTAGTTATATTGTTTACCGTCAATTACATAATCAATATCTTCACAAACCTCCAATTCATCAGGAACCTTAACCGCTGCCTGATAGTAATAGGCATACTTTCCAAGTATTGTCTTGGCATCGATTGTTACCTTGTGAGCAATAGTTGTAAAAGCTCCTCCTCCCACTACATTAACAAAATAATCTTCATTTATTTTCCCCACATCGATTGTTCTATATTTCTTTTGCATAATAAGAGATGCAAAATTTTCTTGAGCTTTTGGAAGGTTAAGCTGTTCAGCAAAGTCATTGACTGTTCCTGCCGGCATTATTGCCAATTTCGGTCTGTAGCAGCATTTCATCATCCCATTGACAATTTCATTGACTGTTCCGTCACCTCCGCAGGCTATAATCATCTCATAATTGAATTGACATGCTCTCATGGCGGCTTCTTCCCCATCTCCTTTTTTCTTTGTTGCATAAAATAAAAACTCGGCATTCTCAACGCTCATTAGTGTTTCAGCTGCGCCAAATATTTTATATCCCGCAAGTTCTTTTCCCGAAGATGGATTGTATATTACAAAATATCTATTCATACTTATCACCTATGTCTGTTCTTATGATAATTATAACATTATAGTAAAAAATTTCAACAATTATAATAAAGGGGCTAAAAGTCTGCATACGGATTCCTTAACTCTTATTAAAATACCCCTCTCTAAATACAATTCCCTTGTCAGCTCCATAGAATAATTTAAATCCTCCATAAATATGTCATACAGCATCTGAGATGAGTTTGTGTCATAAATTATTCCGTTGCATTCAAAATTCAGCTTAAAACTTCTTACATCAAAATTAGCAGTTCCAACAGATGCAACAGTACCGTCAACCACCAAGGTTTTAGCATGTAAAAATCCGTATTCATAAGTATAAACCTTCACTCCATACTTTAACAGTCCCCCGCAATACCAGTAAGTTGCCCAATAAACGAAAGGATGGTCAGGCTTGCAAGGAATCATAATTCGGACATCCACCCCTGATGCGGCAGCAATTTTTATAGCTTCAAATACAGAGGCATCCGGAACAAAATAAGGAGTTTGAATTAAAATACTCTTTTTTGCAGAATTTATCATTTTTACATAATTACTTTTGATTGTTTCATCCGAGTTGTCAGGTCCGCTGCTTATAATTTGAATCCCTACCTTGCCTTGAATCCTGTTGTCGGGAAAATATTTCGGCAAGAACACCACCTCTTCTTTGGAAGCATGACCCCAATCCAAGAAAAACCTGGACTGCAGGTCTATTACTGCATCTCCCCTGATTTTCAGATGAGTATCTCTCCAATAACCGATTTCTTTATTTAAGCCCATATACTCATCCCCAACATTAAATCCCCCCACAAAACCTGTTATACCGTCAATAACTACTATTTTTCTGTGATTTCTGTAATT
>DNNJ01000378.1:5521-6728 GCA_003487955.1 Clostridiales bacterium
TTTTCAATTTGCTCATTGGTTATCTGCCTTCCACCCACAGAATCATACAAAAGCCTTACCTCTACTCCCTCCTCTGCCTTTTTTGAAAGAAGGTCCAGAAGTTTATTTCCAAGAGTGTCATTCCTGATTATATAGTATTCCATATGTATGTGATTCTTTGCATTTTCTATGGAGCTAAACAGCTCTTTAAACTTTCTTTCGCCGTCTGTATAAATTTCAACCTCATTATTTTGAGTATAGGAAAAGCCATGATAGAATAAGTTCATTTTTATTAAATCTTTGTAATTTTCGATATTTTTATCATTAAATATCAGTCCGCCAGTGCTGAATAATTCTTTTTGTACGTTTATATAATCCCCAAATGATTTTTTGGCATAAATTTTCATAATAAAGAGCTGCTTTCTGCTGAAGTTCTGGGCCAGCAGCAAATAAAGCAAGAATCCGAAGCCGGGGAATATCAATAAAACCAATACCCATGCAAGGGTTGCTGTAGGGTCTTTTCTTTCCAAAAATATTACAATCATTACCATACAAATATTAACTATATAAATTAATGTAATGGAGTTAAATAATTCCACAACCTGCCTCCCGAACCAATCTTATCTTTATATTATTATATGAACAAAGAGGGATAAGTATAAACATATTGTTATGATTGTTACGCTCAAGTTGAAATTAAGTATGTGCTGTACATAATTAATTATACATTTTCTGATGATTGAAAATACAAAAAGTTTGTGGTAGTATACTTATTATCAACATAAAAGGAAGAAATTATGAAAAAACCATCGAAGTATTGGATTCTTGCAGGTACATTTTTTACCTCTGTTTCTTCAATAATTATTAGGTTCTCAGAAGCACCTGCGCTAGTTATTTCAGCTTACAGAATGCTGTTTACCTGTATGATGCTCTTCTTGCCTGTCTACATAAAAAACAGAAGCGAATTTAAAAATTTGCATAAAAAAGCCTTAGCAATGTGTATAACAAGCGGTGTCTTTCTTGCATTGCATTTTGCTTCCTGGATTCAGTCAATTCAAATGACTACAATTGCAAATTCAACCATCCTTGTGTCTTGCAGCCCCATTTTTGTTGCAGCAATCAACTATTTTGTGTTAAAAGAAAAAATAAACAATAAAATGATTGTTGGTATTGCAATGTCTTTAGTAGGTACCATAATAATAGGTATGGGTTCATCTCAAGGAAATGA
>DNNJ01000020.1:0-414 GCA_003487955.1 Clostridiales bacterium
GCTGAATACTATTAATAAAATAAAAAATGATGCTATCAATATGGGAAGTGCAATTTTAAAAATATTTTTATATTTATCTATGGTTGTTTCCTCCGTTACACAATGTTTGCCTGTCCCCTGTACACTACTCCAAGCTTACCGTTTACAGTCAACAGCTCGCCGTCCTTGATAATTTTTGTACAATCCTGTGCTCCCACAACAACTTCCTTGCCCAAATTAAGTCCGGCAATTATTGCATGGGACGTAAGCCCTCCTTCTTCAACAATTATTGCGGAAGCTCTCTCCATGTATTCAACAATTTCCTTGTAGGTTGAAGTCATTACTATTATGTCTCCGTCTTCAAACTTATCTCTTAAGTCATTTTCATTTTTGGCTATTACCGCTTTGCCGAAAACAGTTTCTTTCCCTACTCCG
>DNNJ01000020.1:539-3262 GCA_003487955.1 Clostridiales bacterium
TCTCTTAAGTCATTTTCATTTTTAGCTATTACTGCTTTTCCAAAAATGGTTGATTTGCCCACTCCCACTTTCTTATACAGCAGTTCGCTTACAATGTGTCCCTTTAATAAATTGGTGCCCCCTGTGACTCCTACGGGAACTCCCGCCGTTATTATTGTTAAATCGCCGTTCTTCAAATATCCTAATTCAAGCGCCTTGTTTACCGACCTTTCGATTACATCATCCGTAGAGTGAAGTCTTTCAATTTCTATAGGATATACTCCCCAATTAAGCGAAAGCTTCCTCATAACCTGTTGGCTGTGTGTGGCTGCAATAATTGCCGCAACAGGTCTGAATTTAGATACGGCGGCTGCCGTATAGCCTGATGATGTAGCCGTTATTATTGCGGATGCCTTCAAATCCAAACAGGATTTACAGGTTGCAAAGCTTATGGAGTCTGTAATGCTGTGATTGGAGCCGATACTTTTGCTTGCTAACAATTCCTCATAATTTAAGGACTTTTCAATCATAATCGCTATTCTCGCCATTGTTTTCACCGCTTCAACGGGATAACCGCCCGAGGCTGTTTCTCCCGAAAGCATTATTGCATCGCTTCCTTCAAATATTGCTGTTGCCACATCAGATACTTCCGCTCTCGTAGGCCTCGGATTTCTTATCATGGAATCAAGCATTTGGGTTGCCGTAATAACAGGCTTTCCTGCTTCATTGCATTTTTTTATGAGCATTTTTTGCACAAGAGGTACTTCTTCTGCCGGTATTTCCACACCTAAGTCTCCTCTGGCAACCATTATTCCGTCTGATACTTTAATTATTTCATCGATGTTTTCGACGCCTTGCCGGTTTTCTATTTTTGAGATAATCATGATGTGGACTGCTTTTTCTTCTTCAAGAATTCTTCTTATTTGAATAACATCATCGGATTTCCTTATAAATGATGCTGCAATATAGTCAATTCCTAACTCGATTCCGAATTTTATATCGCTTATATCTTTATCAGTAAGTGCAGGCAAATTAATTTGAACATTCGGAACATTGATACCCTTTTTGTTTTTTAAGGTGCCGCCGTTTTTTACCAAGCATTTTACATCAGTGTCATTGATTATTTCAACTGCTTCCATGCTGATCAGCCCGTCATCTATTAGTATTGTGTCGCCTGTTTTAATGTCTTTTGCAAATTGGTCATATGTTACACTGACAATACTGTCATTTCCTTGGAGCTCCCTGGTTGTAAGAATAAACTCCTGACCCTTTATTAATTCAGCTTGACCGGTTTCGAAATCTCTGATTCTTATTTCAGGACCTTTCGTATCAAGCATTATAGCCGTTGACGTGTTCAGCTCTTCCCGCACTTTCTTGATAGTAATTATTTTTTCTTTATGCTCTTCATGGGTGCCGTGGGAAAAATTCAATCTTGCCACATTTGCTCCGTTTAAAACCAATTCCTTGAATATTTCTTCATCCGAGGATGAAGGTCCGATGGTACACACTATTTTTGTTTTGCGCATATTAAGCATTAGTTTATCATTCCCTCCTGCAGTGTCGTTAAATCGATAGTATCTTTGTTAATTCATATGTTGTTTCATCAAATTTCTTTTCTACGGAAACGGCTTCATTAAGGTCCATGTCAAAGATTCCGCTTTCATTAATTCCCACGGCTCTGTTTCTCTGGTTTCCGCATAATAATTTCACTGCGTAAGCTCCCATCTGGCTTCCGATTAACCTGTCGTAAGCTGCAGGTGCTCCGCCTCTCTGTGTGTATCCAAGGACAGAATATCTTGTTATTATTCCTGTTTTTTTCTCTATTTGCTCGGATATTTCCCTTGCATCACCGGCTCCTTCCGAAAGAATTATAATGCTGTGTTTTTTTCCTCTTGCTCTTCCCTGCAATATTTTATCGCATACTTCATCTATATTATATTCAATTTCAGGGATAATAACCATTTCAGCTCCTCCTGCAAGCCCTGCATAGAGTGCAATATCTCCGCAGTCTCTTCCCATAACCTCTATAACATTTGACCTGTTGTGGGATGAAGACGTGTCTCTGATTTTTTCAACTGATTCCAAAACAGTTGTAAGAGCTGTGAAAAAGCCCAAAGTATATCTCGTATATGGTAAATCATTATCTATGGTGCCGGGAATACAAACAGTATGAACACCTGCCTTTTCAAGCTGTTGTGCACCTTTGAAAGAGCCGTTTC
Organism: Clostridiales bacterium; assembly: GCA_003487955.1. GTDB lineage: Bacteria > Bacillota > Clostridia > Tissierellales > Sedimentibacteraceae > Sedimentibacter. The sequence continues at coordinate 2,738 of DNNJ01000020.1, forward strand.
CCCCTATTATGACTAATCCTTCTATCCCTAAGTATTTTATATTTTTTAAAGCTTTGTTAAAACCGTCTTCCTCCATGAATTCATCACTTCTCGCACTTCCAAGGATGGTTCCTCCTCTGTGAATAATATCTGCAACAGAGGATAGGTTCATTTCTATATGGTCTCCTTCCACTAAACCTTCGAAACCGTTATGAATTCCAACTACATTTATATTATTGTAAATCCCGTATCTTACAACTGCTCTTATGGCTGCATTCATGCCCGGTGCATCGCCGCCGCTTGTTAATACTCCTAATTTCCTCATAATTTCCTCCCACTCTCTATATAACTGCAATATTTTTTTCTCCAACCAATTCCTTCAAGTCTTTAAACAGTATTTTATCTTCTGTATTTACCCGGTATTTATTTGGTAAAACCATATTTGCTTTATCTTTTTCATTATAAATTATAACGCAGTCTCCGCCTTTGTGTTTGCATATACAATGAAACAGCTCTTTTTTTATATTTTTATAGTTCTCTGTATCC
>DNNJ01000020.1:3556-6522 GCA_003487955.1 Clostridiales bacterium
TCTATTGCTCCTTCAACCAATACTATATTGTCTTCATATAAAATATCTTTGCAGTTATCGTAAATTTTAGGAAAAATTATTCCTTCTACAGTTCCGTACAAGTCTTCCAATGTTATGAATGCCATCATATTGTTATTCTTTGTTATTTTATTTTGTTTTTTTATAATTATTCCGCCTATAACAACCCTGCTCCCGTCATACAGCACTGTTTCTTCATTAGCATCTCTTATTTCGGATATTTCATTGGAATTTGTTGTAGCATACTTTTCCAATATATTTTCGTATTCAGAAAGAGGATGTCCGCTTAAATATACTCCAACCATTTCCTTTTCCATGGATAAAAGGGCTTTTTCGTTATATTCAGGCAGTTCCGGCAGTTCATCCGCAATGTCTGCTTCTGTTTCCAATGAATCAAAAAGAGAAAATTGACCTTCAATATTTCTTTTCTTTTGAGCGACCACTGAATCGATTGTTCTCTCATAAATTGCCATAAGCTGTGAGCGTCTTACTTTTAAAAAGTCAAAGGCGCCACATTTTATCAATGATTCAATTTGCCTTTTGTTTAATACAACCGGGTCAACCTTTGTGCAAAAATCAGCGAAGCTTGTAAACTTGCCTTTATTTTCTCTTGTCTTAACAATATCTTGTATTACATTTGTTCCTACATTTTTAACAGCAGCTAAACCAAAGCGAATTTTTTTGTTTTCCACTGTAAATTTTCCCATGCTTTCATTAATATCCGGCGGAAGTATTTCTATTCCAAGTCTTTTGCATTCCCTGATGTATAGAGATACGGTACCGGTGCTTCCCATAATGCTTGATATGAGCGCCGCCATAAATTCAACCGGATAATAGGTTTTAAGCCATGCAGTTTCATAGGCAAGTGCGGCATAAGCCACGGAATGTGCCTTTGGAAATGCATATTTTGCGAATTCAACCATTAAATCATATATTTCATTGGCTGTTTTTTCATCAACACCGTTTTTAACAGCTCCTGCTATTTCAGGTTCCCCGTTTTCTTCCTTTTTCCCGTAAATGAAGTTTTGTCTTTCCTTCAGCATGACGTCCATTTTTTTCTTGCCCATGGCACGTCTTAATAGGTCGGAGCGTCCCATTGTAAATCCGCCGATATCTCTTACTATCTGCATAACCTGTTCCTGATATACCATGCAGCCGTAGGTTACATTCAGTATGGGTTCAAGTTTCGGGTGGAGATAGGTAACTCTGTCAGGAGCTAACTTATTTTTAATATATACGGGTATCTGCCCCATGGGACCCGGTCTGTAAAGTGCATTGGCCGCTGACAGGTTTTCAAATTCCGAGGGTTTAAGCTCGCTTAAAAATGCTCTCATGCCCGAGCTTTCAAACTGGAAGATACCCAATGTATCAGCATTTGCAAAAAGTTTGTAAACTTCCTTATCATCATAATTACAGCTGCTGAAATCTATCTTTACATTGTGATTGCGCTCGATTAATTCTATGGCATCACGTATTACTGTGAGAGTTCTTAAACCTAAGAAGTCCATTTTTAAAAGGCCTAACTCTTCAAGCTCAATCATATTAAACTGGGTTGTTATAACATCCTTGTTCCTTGAAAGTGGAACATACCTTGTTACTTCTTCCTTTGATATAAGAACGCCTGCCGCATGGGTTGAAGAATGCCGGGGAAGCCCCTCTACATTCATAGCTAAATTAATCAGTTTATTTACTTTTGTGTCGCTGTCATACAGCTCCTTCAGCTCCTTGTTTACCTCCAAGGCAGAGCTTATTGTCATCCCTATTGACATGGGTATTTTTTTAGCAATGAAATCCACTTCTCCGTATGGCATATTGAGAGCTCTACCCACATCTCTTATGGAGCCTCTTGCTGCCATGGTGCCGAATGTTATTATCTGAGCAACTCTTTCCTGCCCATACTTTTCTTTAACATAGTCAATAACCTCTTCACGGCGCTCATAGCAAAAATCAACGTCAATATCCGGCATGCTGATACGCTCCGGATTTAAAAATCTTTCAAAAATCAAATTGTATTTTAAGGGGTCAATATTTGTAATTTTCATGGAATATGCTACCAAGCTGCCAGCGGCGGAGCCTCTTCCGGGTCCCACCATAATATTGTTGTCTTTGGCATATTTGATAAAATCCCAAACTATGAGAAAATAATCCACATATCCCATCTGCTGAATTACACCGAGCTCATAATCCAATCTTTGCTGAATTTCTACAGTTATATTTTTGTATCTTTCCTTTAATCCCTCTTTGCATATTTTACTGAAATATTCTGATTTTTCATACCCTTTCGGAACTTTAAATTCCGGCAGATGCACAGTGTTAAAATCAAGCTCTACATTGCATCTTTCTGCAATTTTCGCAGTATTACCCAGGGCTTCCGCCGGAAATAATTCAGACATTTCCTCATAGGATTTAAGATAAAATTCGTCTGATGGGAATTTCATCCGGTCTTCATCCATTATTGTTTTCTGGATTTGAATGCAAAGCAGCACATCATGAAAGTAAGCGTCCTCCTTGTTTATATAATGAACATCATTTGTCGCAACCAACTTTATGCCTGTTTCCCTGCTTATTTTCAACAATGAATCATTCACGGATTTTTGCTCTTCCATGCCGTGATCCTGCAATTCAAGGAAATAGTTGTTTTCTCCGAATATATCCTTGTATAATAAAGCTGTCTTAACAGCTTCATCATAATTATCTTCCAATAAATATGTCTGTACTTCCCCTGCAAGACATGCGCTTAATGCAATGATTCCGCTTTTGTACTCCCTTAATGTTTCATGGTCTATTCTTGGTTTGTAATAGTAACCATCCACAAATCCTATGGAGCAAAGCTTGATTAGATTTTGCCAACCCTCCTGATTTTCTGCCAAGAGTACCAAATGATATTGTGACTTGTCGTTTTGAGGGTCCCTATCTGTCATTTTACGGGGAGAAACATATGCTTCAAA
>DNNJ01000103.1 GCA_003487955.1 Clostridiales bacterium
AACCGCACAGAATGCCAAATTTGTGCGACGAAAGGAGCAAACAAATTTGATGCATTCCCCTGCGAAAGGAGAACTAATGATAAAAAGAGCAGTATTGATAGTATTAGACAGCTTGGGAGCAGGCGAGCTTCCCGATGCTGCCGACTATGGAGATGAAGGCAGCAATACACTGAAGAATATTTACAAGCATGCACAGAATTTTTCATTGCCAAATTTAGAAAGTCTAGGTATTTTAAATATTGACGGATTCGAAGATATAAAAAGCTCAGACTGCTTTACAGGCTCTGTGGCAAAATGCAATGAAAGCTCAAAAGGTAAGGATACAACAACCGGACACTGGGAAATCAGCGGACTGATTCTCGAAAAACCATTCCCCACCTATCCGAATGGATTTCCTGAGGAGTTGATTTTAGAATTTGAGAAAAAAATCGGTAGAAAGGTAATAGGAAACTATGCTGCTTCAGGTACCGAAATAATCAAAGAACTAGGTAAGGAGCATGTAGAAACAGGAAATATAATAGTTTACACATCTGCTGACAGCGTATTTCAAATAGCTGCCCACGAAGAAGTGATACCCCTCGAAGAACTCTATAATATTTGCAGGACTGCAAGAAGGATGCTCCAAGGCGAGTATGGAGTAGGAAGAGTTATTGCAAGACCTTTTATCGGGGAAGAAGGTAATTTCACAAGAACAGGCAACAGAAAGGATTTCTCTTTGGAACCTTACAAGGATACTATGCTTGATATTGTAAAAAACAGCGGCAGAGAAGTCTATGCCATCGGGAAAATAGAAGATATTTTTGTCAACAAAGGTATAACAAAATCAAATCATACTAAAAATAATGAAGAAGGAATTGAAGCAATAATTCAAGCTGTAAAAGAAGATTTCGAAGGTTTGATATTTGCAAATCTTGTAGATTTTGACATGATTTACGGTCATAGAAACAATGTGCAGGGATATGCTGATGCCCTTATATATTTCGACAGCAAGCTTCCGGAAATAATGGCTAATCTTAAAGAAGACGATGTCTTGATTATTACGGCAGACCATGGTTGTGACCCGACAACTTCCAGTACGGATCATTCGAGAGAATATATTCCTCTCATCTTCTATGGAAAGAGTATTAAGGGAAACAACAATCTCGGCATACTTGACACATTTGCATCCATAGGCAAGACTGTATTGGATATTTTTGATATTGAAAACGACATTAAAGGGATAAGCGTTAAAAATCAAATAATTAAATCCGGGAAATAGACTAAATAACAACATTTTCGACAACCAATTTAATGTATGAATCAACAAAATATGGTTATTCTACATAAAAAGGAGGTAGATTTTATGAAGAAAAGTTTAACCATATTTTTTATATTTATTTTTGTCTTAAATATGATGGTAGTTCCCGTATATGGAATTGAGCCTGAGGACATGCAATCCCGTTCTGCAATTTTAATTAATGCGGATGACGGAAAGATTTTGTTTGAAAAAAATGCTAATGATAAAATGCAACCTGCAAGCATTACCAAAATAATGCTTATGGTTTTGATTTCCGAAAGAATGGATGATGGTCAAATGACGTTGGACCAGGAAATGACTATATCTGAAAATGCTGCAGGTATGGGAGGAAGCCAAATATATCTTGAAGCATATGAAGTACAAACTGTAGAGAATATGCTTAAAGCTATTTCCATGCGCTCAGCCAACGATGCATCCGTTGCCATGGCTGAATTTATGTACGGCTCCGTAGAAAGCTGTGTTAAAGCAATGAACGAAAGAGCCAAGGAATTAGGGATGAACGATACCATATTTTTAAATGTTACAGGTCTTCCTGACCCGGAACACCTGACAACTGCACATGACATAGCTATAATGACACGGGAGCTGCTGAAGTATGATTATATGGATGAATATATGCTTACCTGGATGGATTCCGTATACGTAGGCAAAGAAAAGGATTCAGAGCAAGTATTGGTAAACACAAACAGGCTGATAAACAATTATGACGGCTTATTGGCGGGCAAGACAGGTTATACAACTGAAGCAAAATATTGCTTATCGGCAGCAGCAAAAAGAAACGACACTACATTGATTGCCGTAGTCCTCGGATGTGATAACACTAAAATTCGTTTTAATGAAGTTACAAAACTATTGAATGAAGGATTTGCAAATTATAAAAATATAATTTTCCACGAAGCAGGAGGCATAATTTCAACAACACCGGTTTATTGCGGAAAAAAAGAAACAATTAACATAGTTTCAAAGGAAAATATCAACTATTTTACAGAAAGTAATTGCAAGGCTGAAGATTTTAATTTAGAATATGTAATAGATGAAACTCTTAAAGCTCCTTTAACTATAGATACAAAAATAGGAACAGCTATACTATCCAAGGATGGTCGAGTTTTAGGCGAATTTGAATTATATCCGGAAACAAATATTGAAAAGGAAAATTTATTCAAATTTTTTATAAATAACTTTTTAAAAACTACCATAAGATAAGGAAGGTTGAAAATGAATTATTCCGTAAATATAAACGTTTTTCAGGGACCATTTGAACTGTTGTTTCATCTTATTGAAAAAAAAGAAATCGATATTTATGATATACCCATTTCTGAAATAACAGATCAATATTTGGAATACCTTGAAGAAATGATGCAATTCAATATGAATGTTGCAAGCGAATTTATATTTATGGCGGCGACCTTAATAGAAATAAAATCTCAATTGCTTTTGCCCAAGAAGGAAAAAGAAGAAGACCCGAGGCAGGAATTAGTTGCTAAATTATTGGAATACAAAATGTTTAAAGATGTTTCGGAAGAATTGAAAAAATATGAGGACGAGAGCAGTTTCTATTTTTCCAAACCTCGGGAGGAAATGGCTTTAACATCTGATACCAATACTGAACAGATTTCTTTAAACGAAATAAACGTATATGAACTGTACAATGTATACTTGACTTTGATTAAAAAACAAAATTTTAAAATTGAGCAGGAAGAAAAATTCAAATTATACAGAGAAAACTATCGTGTCAAGGACTGTATGGAGGACATTGCAAAAAAAATAAGGAAATATGGGAAAGTTTCATTATTCAATACTTTTAAAGAAAAAGAAAGCATATCAAAAGAATATATTGTAACATTGTTTTTAGCCATATTGGAACTTTCAAACAATAAAGGAATGAAAATATACCAGGATAATATATTCGGAGATATAATTATCACCTCACAGGAGAGAAAATGAATATAAAAAGTGTTTTGGAAAGCTTGATGTTTGCTTGGGGAGAGCCCTTAAGCATAAATGAAATATCAAAAATATTGAATATGCCTGCTCACAGCATCACATTTACATTGGATGAAATGATAAGTGAATTCAACGACGATGAAGACAGAGGTCTTATTATTCAAAAGTTTGGGGATTCCTATCAGCTGACTACCAAAAAAGATAATTATGAATATATTCAGAATCTCTTGGAAACTACGGTAAATAAAAGTTTATCTACTGCAGCAATGGAAACACTGTCCATTATTGCATACAAGCAGCCTGTTACAAAAGTGGAAATAGAAAGAATAAGGGGGGTTAAGTGCTCCCAGGTGGTAAAAGGGCTTATTGACAAGGGACTGATAAAGGAAGTGGGACGGCTTGATAAGCCCGGCAGACCCGTAATTTTTGCTACAACGGATGAATTTCTGAGACATTTCGGCTTAAGCTCGATTGGTGAATTACCAAATATCGGAGACATTCAAGATGACAAGGGGACGGGGGAACTGTCATCTTAATGACAAGGGGACGTGACAAGGGGACGGGGGTACTGTCATCCAAGGGTATAGCGATATGACTAGGATACAACATAGAGAGACTTTTATATTATGGGAATATTGATAGTTCTTGTGGGGGGACTGTTATTTTTATATTTAAATATCAAGTGGTTTTTTAAAATAAATATTACTTTTTCTTTTTTGCAAGTTTATTATTCTGTAATTGTTTTTAGGAAAAAACATGAATATGAAAGAAAAATATATTATTTTTCTACAAAAAAAATAATTGATAGATATAAATCTCCGGAATTAAGAAACAAGTACAAAAACCGGTTAAAGCATTTTAAGCATATTAAAAAAATATTTAATTTATTTTATATTAAAGATATTTTTTTCTATCCTGAATGCATATTGGAAAAGCAATCACTTGCAGTTGAATTTGTGGTAGTAAACAGAATACTAAAAAGCTCACTTCTAAACGGATAATTGCATAATAAGTATTTTTCCGCCTACGGGCAGGAGGATACTTTTTTTGTTATAATTCTTTTCTTTTAGGGCATAATTAATATATCGGAAGAAATTGCCACAAAATTTATGAATAGATAACAAGGTATGGATACTGACAGATTGTAAGGTTTCGCCTCGTTATAATGATTAAAAAAAGAAAGGGGATAGCATGAGTAAGGACATAGAAAGTATAATCAAAACAACTTTGGACAATATTAATAATTTGACGGAAAATGAAAAGCTCATAAGCAGTAAAATATTTTATGATAATACCAATTATTTGGCGATATCCAAGCTTAATATGAATTTTATTATAGGAGGCAGCGATATAGACAAAAAATTCCGAACAGTTGATTTAAAGCCCTTTGCCGGAGCAGCTTATGTCAATCTGCAACTAAATCCGCAAATTCTTATTTATGAAACACCGGATAATGATGTGAGGACAATAAATATTAACAATGAAACAACTGCAGGTGATATAACATCGTCCATTATGAACATCATGTCATTCATAAAAGATGTAAGGGAGAAAAAGGATTGTGATAATTAAAAGAATAATTGCTTTGTTAATAGTTATATTTATTTTTTTATGCCAATTTACGCAAATTGAAGCTATGCAAATTGAAGCTATGCCCGATATTTCGGCACAGGCATATATAGTGATAGATGCACAGTCGGGAAGAATTCTCAAATCTCATAATGCAGACATAAAACTGCCTATAGCCAGTACAACCAAAATAATGACAGCTATTCTTGCAATAGAAACCATCAAAAATTTAAACCAAAAAATAGGGGTACCTCCTGAATGTTCAGGCATAGAAGGCTCCAGCATCTATTTAAGACCTAACCAAACAGTTTCGGTAATTGATTTGTTATACGGAACAATGCTTCGCTCCGGAAACGATGCAGCATCAACTTTATCTAAATTTGCCGGCAGAAATGATTCGGAAGGCTTCATATCAATGATGAATAAAAAAGCAAAAGAACTTGGCGCTTTTAATACAAATTTTGAAAATGCCAACGGTCTTCATGATGATAATCATTATTCAACAGCATATGATTTAGCATTAATAAGCTCCTATGCCATGAAAAATGATACATTCAAGAAAATTGCGGCTGCTGAAAAATATAAAGCTGAAAGTATTAACAATATTTTCTACAATAAAAATAAAGTAGTTTATCAGTACAAATATGGTACCGGAATCAAAATAGGCTTTACAAAAGCAGCAGGCAGATGTTTAGTTGCGTCTGCGGAAAAAGACGGTACTGAAATTATAGCAGTGCTTCTAAATGACAACAATTGGTTTAATGACAGTTATCAAACCTTCGATTGGGCTTTTGAAAATTATAAATGCTACAGCATTGTTGAAAAAAGGCAGTTTGTTAAATATACTGACGAAAGAAATCCCGTTTTTATTGGAGACAGTTTCAGATGTGTATTAACGAATAAAGAAATAAAACAGCTCCGTTTTGAAGCATTAATTAAACCGGAGCTTATGTCAAATGATTCCGATACTAAAACATGTGGGCTCTACAACATATATTTGGGAAAAATCAAGCTTCATACAGGAACACTAATAACCGAATAATTATCTTAACCCGCTGCGGCGGGTTTTATTTGTCATTGCTATAATTAGGGTCATAATAAGGGCGCAGTCCTGAATCTCATGTACAGGTATTAATTTACAATTATATATATTTATATTATAATAAGAAAAACAAAGAAATACAGGCGAAGGAACGGCAGATTTTATGACACTGCCCTCGTCCCCTTGTCAGTTCAGGGAGAAATTATGGCTGAAGAAAGACTGCAAAAGTATATTGCACGGTGCGGAATTGCTTCAAGACGCAAAGCTGAGGAAATAATTTTACAAGGTAATGTAAAAGTTAACGGAATAATTGTAAAAGAGCTTGGAAGCAAAATTAATCCTGAAAAGGATGTCGTTACAGTACACGATAAAAAGATACATGAAAAAGAAGAACATATCTATATAAAATTGTATAAGCCTGAAGGATATATTACCACTGTCAAGGATCAATTTAATCGCAAGACTGTCCTTGATTTAATCAATATTAGTGAAAGAATATATCCCATAGGGAGGCTTGATTACGACACTTCCGGACTGCTGTTATTAACTGATGACGGAGACTTAGCCAACAAATTAATGCACCCTAAATATCGCATCTTCAAAACCTATGAGGTTGAAATTAAAGGAAGTATAAGCGAAGCTTCCATAAATATGCTGAGAAACGGTGTTTTAATTGACGGGTACAAAACTGCTCCTGCCAAGGTAAAATTGATAAATCAATCCCAAATGAATACATCTGTGCAAATAAGCATTCATGAGGGTAAAAACAGGCAGGTAAGAAAAATGTTTAAAAAGATAGGTCACAGAGTTATAAAATTAAAAAGAATATCCTTCGGTAATATCAATTTAGGTGGACTGAGTGAAGGACAATGGAAATACTTAACCGATGATGAAGTAAAATATTTAAAGAGGTAAATACACCCCCATCTCATTGTCTCCTTGTCATTTTAATTGATACTGGTTGTACATTTCTTGCATAAATTCTATTTTAGCGTTAAATTTCGGTATGGAAAAACGTTTACCACCCATTTAAATGCAGAATATGAATTAAATCTTGCAATATACAATATTATATGATATATTTCTTGCAAAAATTCTTGAATATGTTATAATTAAAATAACGAAATTATATGGAGGAAGTATATGGCTGATGAAAAAGTTCTTTTACAAAATATACCATGGTGTAAGGGATGTGGTGTATGCGTCGGTTTCTGCCCTACAAAAGTATTGGAACTCAAAGACGGCAAGTGTGTCATAGCTAACAGAGACAAGTGTATTTTTTGTGGACAGTGCGAACTGAGATGTCCGGACAATGCTATTTGGATTGGAGGAAAAAAATGAATAAAAAGGGATACAAATTAGTTCAAGGAAATGAAGCTTGCGTTGAAGGTGCATTAGCTGCCGGTATGAGATTTTTTGCCGGTTATCCCATAACACCATCGACGGAAATAGCGGAAATATCTGCAGAAAAGCTTCCGACGCTTGGAGGCAGGTTCATACAGATGGAAGATGAGCTTGGAAGCATGGCTGCCATAATAGGAGGCTCGCTTGCAGGGAAAAAAGCAATGACTGCAACCAGCGGTCCGGGTTTTTCTTTAATGCAGGAAAACATAGGGTATGCAGCTATTACAGAAGTACCATGTGTTGTTGTAAACGTGCAAAGAGGAGGACCTAGTACAGGACTTCCCACATCTCCTGCTCAAGGCGATGTAATGCAGGCAAAGTGGGGAACACATGGAGACCATCCTGCTATAGCCTTAACACCTAATTCTGTTCAGGAGACATATGAATATATTGTTAAAGCATTTAATTTAGCAGAAAAATACAGAACTCCGGTCGTATTTCTAATGGATGAAACCGTAGGACATATGCGAGAAAAAATGGCTTTTAAAGATGTTTCGGAGATTGAATTAATAGACAGAAAGAAACCGACATGCAAGCCTGAGGAATATGTTGCTTACAGACCTGATGAAGACATGATACCTCCAATGGCATCATTTGGAGAAGGATACAGATACCATGTATCGGGACTTACTCACGATGAAACGGGTTTTCCCACAAACAACAATGAAATATCTGAAAAATTAGTTAAACGATTAGTTGATAAAGTAGATAAAAATATAGATGAGTTTGCATATTTTGAAGAATACAAATTGGAAGATGCAGAAATTGTTATAATTGCATACGGCGGAGTATCAAGGTCAGCCAAAAGTGCCGTAGACCAACTTAGGAAACAAAATATTAAAGCAGGATTATTCAGACCTATCACTATTTGGCCTTTCTTGGAAAAACAAGTGAACAAAGTTTCTTTAAATGCAAAAGAAATATATGTTGCAGAAATGAACTTAGGACAGTATTTCCTTGAAGTTGAAAGGGTTGCGTGTAAAAATAGCAACGTTCATAAAATAACCAAAGTAAATGGTGAATTAATCACTCCTGAAGAAATTGTACAGGCAATAGGAGGTAATAAATAATGAACTGTAACGAAATAACTAAAAAATATTACAGAGCAAACAAGCTTCCACATATATGGTGCCCGGGATGCGGTCATGGAACATTAACAAATACTATAGTAAGAGCAGTAGACAAATTAGGACTTAATAAAGATGAAGTAGTAATTGTGTCAGGTATCGGATGCTCATCAAGAGCTCCGGGCTACTTAGATTTTAATACACTTCACACAACACACGGTAGAGCATTGGCTTTTGCAACAGGTATTAAATTTGCAAATCCAAAGCTTCACGTTATTGTAATTATGGGAGACGGAGACAGTTCAGCAATTGGAGGCAATCACCTGATACATGCCTCAAGAAGAAATATCGATATAACAGCAGTAGTTTTCAACAATAACATTTATGGAATGACCGGCGGACAATTTTCACCTACTACTCCTTTTGGAGATATGGCAACTACTACACCTTACGGCAATATAGATAAATCTTTTGACCTTTGCAGCTTGGCTCAAGGAGCAGGAGCTACCTATGTAGGCAGAGGCACTGCTTATCATGCACCTCTTATGCAAAAATTAATAGAAAACGGAATACAAAACAAAGGATTTTCATTTATAGAAGGTTTAAGCCTATGTCCAACATATTACGGAAGAAGAAACAAAAAGGGCAGTGCTTTCAAGATGCATACTTTCTTAAAGGAAAATTGTGTTGATAAAAAGATAGTTGATAAAGATCCTGAAAAAGGCAAGAATAAAATTATAATTGGAGAATTTTACAACAATCCAAAGCCTGAATATACAGAAAGTTATCAAGTTATTATTGATAAACTTCAAGGATAGGGGGATATGTAAATGAAAAAGCAAGAAATAAGACTTAGCGGTTCAGGCGGCCAGGGAGTAATATTAGCAGCTATTATATTAGCTAATGCCGGAGTTGAACAAGGATTAAATGCTATACAAACTCAGTCCTACGGACCGGAAGCAAGAGGCGGTGCAAGTAAGGCGGAAGTTATATTGAGCAATGATGAAATAAATTACCCAAAAATAACAAAAGCAAATATACTTCTTTCTCTTACTCAAAAAGCATACGATAAATACAATTCATCTTTGGAAGAAAAAGGTATACTAATAATTGATGAAAGTGTTAAACTATCGGGAGATGAAACATTTAAAGTATATAGTCTTCCAATATTAAGAACTGCACAGGAGAAATTCGAAACGCAAATGGTAGCTAATATAATCTCATTAGGTGCGATTTATGAATTGATGGGAGAAGAAACAATTGACAAGGATATCATGATACGCTCCATAACTGAAAGAGTACCACCTCATACAGTTCAAAAAAACACAGATGCATTTGAAGAAGGTATTAGATTAGCAAGAGGGTAAGATGAATGATTTAATAAGTATTATTAAAAATAACTTTCATAAATTCAGCAGGGGACAAAAGCTGATAGCCCAATTTATTATTGAGCACTATGACAAGGCTGCATTTATGACTGCTGCTAAAATCGCAGAAACAGTAGATGTAAGTGAATCAACCGTTGTCAGATTTGCATCAGCCTTGGGATATTCAGGATTTCCTGAAATGCAAAAAGCTTTGCAGGTTTTAATTAAAAACAAACTTACCACAGTTCAGAGGATAAGTCTTAATGATGATTTAAATGACAAGTTAAAGCTTCATAAAAGAAATTTAAAAAATGAAATGAACAACTTGCGTTATTTGTATGATCATTTTGATATGGAAGCATTGGATAAAGCTACCGAGTTGATTTTAGATGCTGACAGAGTATTTGTATTAGGACTTAGAACATCTTCAACTATGTCAAATTATTTGGGATTTTATTTGGACGTAATCTTGAATAACGCTAAAGTACTCAACAACAGCGGTGTTAATTCCTTATATGAAGAAATTATAAGAATTAAGGAAGATGATTTGTTGATTATTATAAGTTACCCAAGGTATTCAAGAACAACAATCGATGCTGCAAGATTTGTTAAGGGACGCAATACAAAAATAGTTGCGATTACCGATACAGAAGAATCTCCTGCCTATGCTTTGGCAGATGTATCACTATTAGCAAAAAGCAACATTGTATCATTTGTTGACTCTTTAGTAGTACCTATGACAATGATAAATAATTTGATAATAAATATAAGCTTGAGGGAGAAAGAAGAAATAGTTGAATACTTTAATACTTTAGAAAGACTCTGGGACCATAATAGTATATATCAGAATCTTTAGAATCATCCAAGGGATATCTTAAGTAAAAGATGTCCTTTTTTTTGTTTGCAACACGCCTTGAAAAATTTTTGTTGTTATATTATATAATATGTACTATAATGTTAAGGTGTTGGTGTTACAAATGGGGATATTTGCTTGTACATGCAAATATAAGTCAGGTTTCTTTATACATCTATTCTATGAAAGGAATACAATATGATAATCGCAATAGACGGACCATCAGGAGCGGGAAAAAGCACTGTTGCAAGACTATTAAGCAAAGAGCTTGGATTTGAGTATATCGATACAGGGGCTATGTACAGAGCCCTTGCATATAAAGCATATATACAAAATATTGACATAAATGAAACTAAAATTGCAGAAATGCTTAAAACGACTGATATAGACTACTATGACAATCAAATATTTTTAGACGGAGAAAATGTTGAAAACTTAATTAGAGAAGAAGCAATATCCATAGCAGCTTCAAAAATATCCGCTTTAAAAATTGTCAGAGAAAAAATGGTTGAAATTCAACGTAAAATTGCACAAAACAAAAATGCGGTATTAGAAGGTCGTGATATTGGCACAACAGTATTTCCGGAAGCAGAGCACAAGTTTTTCATAACCGCATCATTGGAAGAGAGAGCAAAAAGACGTTATGAACAGTTGAAAATAAACAATATAAAAGCTGATTACACAAGTGTATTCAATGATATGAAGAAACGTGACGAAAATGATTCATCAAGGAAGTTTTCTCCGCTTAAACCGGCAGAGGATGCAATATTGATTGACACAACAAACATGGACTTAAATAAAGTTACAAAGACTATTGCACAATATATCGGAGGAAACAATGTTTTATAAAATAGCTGTTGTTGTACTTAAGGTTCTTGTATTTCTTATTTTTGACTTAAAGGTATATAATAAAGAAAGACTTGACAATATAGAAGGAGGCTTAATAATTTGCGGAAATCACAGGTCTATGATTGACCCCGTAATTTTAGCTATATCGGCCAAGCATCAAATTCATTTCATGGGCAAGAAAGAATTGTTTGAAAATAAATTTCTATCATTTATATTCAGAAATCTTGGCGCATTCCCCGTGGACAGGAAAGGAGTTTCCTTATCAGCAATTAAAAACTCTCTTAATGTTTTGAATAACGGCGGTATATTAGGAATATATCCGGAAGGAACAAGAGTTAAGACTGGATTCGACGAAAAAAATGCAAAGTCGGGAATTGCGTTAATAGCCAATAAGGCAAAGGTTAAAATAATGCCTGTATATATGGAAGGACCCTATAAATTCAGAGGAAAGCTTAGACTGTATATAGGAAAAGAAAAAGATTACTTTGAAAATTACAGCGGCAGGCTGAATTCTGAAAAGTACACGG
>DNNJ01000270.1 GCA_003487955.1 Clostridiales bacterium
AAATATAAAGAAGCACATGAGCAAGAAAAAGTTAGCAATATGTAATTAACCACTTGACGAGAGACACTAACCGCAATAGGTTGGTGTCTTTTTATTTTTTGAATTCCATGGATTGAATCTATAACGATTTACAAAAATCTCACATCTATATCATAATACTCTGATTAAAAATAAAACGCGTATACTGAACTCCGCTTACCTTAGATCAACTCCTCTTATTATCCTTTTTGCATTGATATTTCTTAATTATTCTGCTACAATTTAAGTAACATTGTCGAAATTTGTATTAAGGAGTATATATATGGCAAAGGTGATTTCTATTTCTAATCAAAAAGGTGGGGTGGGTAAGACCACTACTACAGGAGCAATGGCAGCCGGTTTTAAAATAAAAGGTTATAAGGTGTTATGTATTGACTTAGATCCTCAGGCGAATTTAAGTTTTAGTTCCGGAGCCGAAACTGAAGATTGTCCTACTATTTATGAGGTTTTAAAGGATGAAACCAAGGCTTCTTTTTCTATTCAAAAAATGCATTCCTTTGATATTATTTCATCTAGTATATTATTGAGCGGGTTAGATTTGGAATTTACGCATACAGGAAGAGAATATTTGCTAAAGGAAGCATTAAGTACAATAAAAGACAAGTATGATTTCATTTTTATAGATACTCCCCCTGCATTGAGCATATTGACTGTTAATGCATTTACAGCATCCGATTATATAATTATTCCCATGAATGCTGATATTTTTAGTCTAAAAGGTATAGCACAATTATCCGAAACAATAAAAAGGGTTAAAAGGTATTGTAATCCTGATTTAAAAGTTGAAGGTATAGTTTTGACAAAGTTTAACAAGAGAACAATATTAAGCAGAGAAATAAAAGGCACTGCCGAGTTAATTGCCGGACAACTTGGTACTAAGTTATTTAATACAACAATAAGAGCAAGTGTTGCAATTATGGAGGCGCAAACTACTCAGCAGGAAATATTCAGCTATGCACCAAACAATACGGCAGTACAGGATTATAAGGATTTTGTTGATGAACTTATTGAAAGAGGGTTGTAATATGTCAAAGAATAAGAAGTCATTTGACAAAGATTTAATGTATAAAAAGATAATGCCTACAAATCCAAAAAAAGCATTAGAAATAGCACAAGAAAATAAGGAAGTTTTAAACACTTATACTGTTGAAGATGAAAATCTGAATGAAGGCCCTGTTTTTAAAAATAAAGAGCTTAATTTAATAAAAGAAGAAAAAAGTGAAGAAATTTTGTTTAACATTACAGAAAAAATAGTACTAAAGAAGCTTAATGCAATATTAAAAAGAATGAACTGTTGTAGATGTGATAGATGCAAACAAGATATAATTGCCATAGCTCTTAATAATCTTAAGCCAATGTACATAGTTGCTACCAAGGGTGAAATAGAACAAAAAATTGAAGCTCTGAAGGATACGGGAAGCAAAGTGATAACTGAAGTGATTAAGGCAATACTTATAGTTAGAAAAAGCCCGAGGCACTAAGATTAAACCAGAATATTACTAAGGGCCATATACATCAATGTATTGGTACTGCTCCCTTTTTTGCTTTATAGAGACAGCGTAATCGTGCTAAACAAATTTGCAATGATTGATTTCAGTAATAATCCAAGATATAATTAAAAGAAAACAAAAATGTTAAAGGTAAAAAATAATTTTTTCTTCTGTTTTCAAATTCTTCATCAAGAATTGTGGAAATTTGTTCTTTTGTCTGAATACTTGGTGTAGCGGCAACAACAAGGTTTATTTTCTTAATAATCTGAGTAATGGATGCATGTAATATCTTCTGCGCACTTCATTAGTATAGCCATAATCAATTATAACCGGTCTTTCATTGAGTAGTCCCCAATTTACCGGTCTTCCTAAATCAACTAATAATAAGCCATATTTAGAGGAAATATTCTGTAGATTTTTTACTTGATAAAGTTCTCTATTATTTTTTACATTAAAATATTTCCAAACATAAAATATATCTTTAATTTTAATCGCCTTTTCCATTACCAAATATTTAAAGTTTTCTGATACATCTAAAATCTTTGCAAACAAATTTGTATTATCTGATAAAGAGATTTCATATTCCGTTTTATTTTGCGCAATACCCCTATTATTTTTAGCTATCTTAACAACATATCCATTCTCTAAGTCATATACAATTCTTCCAGATCCTATTCCAATAAATTTATAATATCGTCTTTTTATATTTAACGAAATCTCATTAAAGTCTATTTTATTTTTATTAAATTCCATATTTAGTCCTCGTAATTTGATGATAAGTTGTTTTATAATGCATAATATTTTTCTATAGAATTTATGTATATACATTTATGATACAAATGAAACTATAAAGAAATATTTTTGTTAAAACAAACATCAACACAAGGAAGACTTAATTAGGACCAAAAATAAAAAAAGCGAAGATTTCTCTTCGCCTTAGCCTTTTTTTCTTCTCGTGATTATATCAAATACTACCGCTACTACCAGTATAATCCCTCTTATAATATATTGGTACGATATATTTACCCCCATTAGGTTCATTCCACTTGTTAATGATGACATTACCAAGGCACCTATTAGAGAGCCTGTTATTTTACCTACTCCTCCGGAGGTTGAGACTCCTCCTACATATGCTGCAGCAATTGCATCTAATTCAAATCCAAGCCCTGCAGTTGTGGTTGCTGATTGAAGTCTTGATGTATATAGTACTCCTGATAGTGCAGCTAACATACTCATGGATGCAAATACGAAATAAGTGACCTTTGTTACATTTATACCGCTTAATTTGGCTGCCTCCGGGTTACCGCCTACGGCATATATTTGTCTTCCTAAAACTGTTTTGGTGGTTAAGAAGTGATATATTGCAGTTACTATTAGAACAATTACTACTGTCCACGAAAAACCATTATATCTTGATAGCATCCATACTACATATCCTATGAGTAAAGAAACAAATATAAGCTTTGAAACAAACATTGATTTTGACAGCACTTCAAATTCATATTTCTGCATATTCTTTCTATTTCTTATTTCAGTTATTATATAAAGGACAATTCCTACTATTCCTAAGAGTAGAGTTAAGGAATGATAGCCATCAACTAATTTCAATGGGTCAGGTATAAATCCGTTACCTATATCATTGAAACTATCATTTGGTATTATAATGGTTCCGGTTTTTTGAGTAGCTAACATCAATAAACCTCTAAAAACCAGCATACCTGCTAATGAAACTACGAAGGCAGGAATGCCAACCTTACCTATCAAGAAGCCATAGAACAATCCAATTACAATTCCCATGGCAAGTATTATCAATATACTAACACCGGTATTAAGTTTCATCGATGTCATTAATATTGCTACAATTGCACCTAAAAATCCTGCTACAAATCCTACAGATAAATCTATATGTCTAATAATTAAAATTAAAGTCATACCTATTGTAAGTACAGCAACATATCCAGTTGAGTTAATGAGGTTGCTTAAATTTCTTGGAGACATAAATGTACCATTAGTCAATATAGAGAAAGTTATCATAATTATAAATAATGCTATAAACATGCCATATTCACGAATGTTTTTTCTAAGTAATACTTTAAACTCTTTTAAATAATTAAGAAGATACGTTTTAAAATTCTTCTTTTCCTTGCTTAAAGAATCCATATAAATCCCCCCTCACTAAACTGTTGCCATTTCCATAATTTTGTCCTGCGTTGCATCTAATGTGTTTATTTCACCTGTGATTTCTCCATGAGCCATAACATATATGCGATCACTCATACCCA
The DNA here is from genome assembly GCA_003487955.1 of Clostridiales bacterium. GTDB lineage: Bacteria > Bacillota > Clostridia > Tissierellales > Sedimentibacteraceae > Sedimentibacter. The sequence goes on from DNNJ01000270.1 coordinate 3,812, forward strand.
AAACTTCAGGTAATTCGGAGGATATCATTATGATGCTAAGTCCTTCTTGAATTAATCGGTTCATTATGGTGTAGATTTCAAACTTTGCTCCTACATCAATACCACGAGTTGGTTCATCTAAAATTAATATTTTTGGCTCTGTGAATAACCATTTTCCTACGGATACCTTTTGTTGATTACCACCACTTAGATTACCTAATAACTGCTCTATGCTGGGAGTTTTTATGGTTAGGTCGTCTTTATATTTGTTAGCTACATTAATTTCTTCATTTTCATTAATAATTCCATTAGATGATAGAGACTTAAGATTCGCAATGGTTATATTATTTTTTATATCATGGATTAGAATAAGTCCTTCTTTTTTTCTATCTTCGGTAACATAGGCAATGCCTGATTTAATTGCATCTGAAGTATGTTTAAAATCTTTTGGTTCTCCATTTATTAACAGCTCTCCTGAGAGTTTGAATCCCCTTAGATTTCCAAATATACTATTGGCAAATTCTGTCCTTCCTGCACCCATTAGTCCTGCTAATGCTACCACTTCACCTTTTCTAACATTAAAGTTAATGTTCTTTAAAACGCTTCTGCCAAGTTCATTTGAATAAGCAGACCAATTTTTAACTTCTAATATAATTTCACCGGATTCTTTTTTTGCTCGTTTCGGATAAATATTATTTATTTCTCTACCAACCATGTTCCTTATTATTGTATGCTCGTTTACTTCAGATTTAGATGCATCTAAAGAGCAAATTGTTCTTCCATCTCTTAAAATCGTCACAGTATCAGCTATTGATATTACTTCCTTTAATTTATGAGAAACCATAATTGAGGTTATTCCTTCTTCTTTAAGTTCCCTTAATAGATTCAATAGATTTTCGGAATCATCTTCATTTAATGCTGCGGTTGGTTCATCTAATATTAATAGCTTAACGTTCTTGCTGAATGCCTTGGCAATTTCAACTAATTGTTGCCTACCGACTCCTAAATCCTTTATTTTTGTAGAAGGGTTAATATTTAAATTGACTCTTTTTAATAGTTCCTTTGATTTTGCTATTGTTTCATTCCAATTTATAGTACAGCGATTTTTTATTTCATGACCTATAAAAATATTTTCATAAACGCTCATCTCTGGTATAAGAGCTAATTCTTGATATATTATTGCAATTCCAGCTTTCTCGCTATTCGATATTCCACTATATTTTTGAACCTCATTGTTTAGTACAATGTCACCTTCATATTCACCATAAGGATATACACCGGACAAAACCTTCATAAGGGTAGATTTTCCAGCACCGTTTTCTCCTACTAAACAGTGTATTTCCCCTCTTTTAACTTTAAAATTAACGTTACTAAGTGCCTTAACCCCCGGAAACTCCTTAGTTATATTATTCATTTCTAAAATATAGTCTGTATTATATGTAGTCATAACAATGCTCCTAATAAATATGATTAGAAAATAGTGAAAGCCAAAAAGGCTATCACTATTTTCATCTTCATAGTCAATTATTTTAGATTAGTAAATTCAGATGCATTATAATAACCGGAATCAACCAATGCTGCTTTCACATTAGCTTGATCTACTACTACAACCTCTGTTTGTTTAGCTGGTACATCTGTTGCATTGTTGTTGTATGAGCCGGTAGTTGCTGGAGCTTTTCCACCTAGTATAGATATAGCCATATCTATAGAATCCTTAACTAAGCTACGAACGTCTTTAAATACTGTCATAGTTTGTTTTCCATCTATTATGTATTGTACTGATGCTATTTCTGCATCCTGACCGGTAACTACATATGATGTTACATCTTTGTCTGCTGCAAAAGTATCTGCTATGGACCTGGCAGTTCCATCGTTTGGTGCCAATATAAATACATTTCCCTTATCAGCTGCTGAAGCGGCTGTTAAATGAGCTTCTGCTTTATTTTTAGCTTCATTGAAATCCCAGTTAGTAGTAACTTGGCCAATTATTTTTCCCATTTCATCTCTTGTAAGTGTAGCTTTAGCTTGCAATGCAACTGCTTCCGAAGAGTTCTTTATTACAAATGTTCCGTCAGCAATCTTAGGTTGCAACACATTCCAAGCACCTTCGAAGAATAAAAAAGCATTATTGTCAGATGCAGCCCCGGCATACAAATATAGTGGATTTCCACTTCCAGTGGCATTATCTACTAAATATTGTCCTTGTGCTTCTCCAACAGCAATGCTATCAAAGGTTACATAATAATCTACAGCATCTGTTCCAGTTATAAGTCTGTCATAGGATATAACTTTAATTCCTTCAGCTTTGGCAGCTTTAGCTGCTGCAGCAGCTCCATCACCATCATGTGGACATATTATAAGAACTTTTATGCCTTTAGTGATAAGTGACTCTACATTTTGTTTTTCATTAGCAGAGGAACCTTGACTAAAAAGTATTTCAACTGAATAGTCAGTATTCTTTAATGCTTCTGTAAATCTGGTCTCATCTTGAACCCATCTTGGTTCATCCTTTGTTGGCAGTACTATACCAACATCTACAGTTTTATTACTGGAAACCCCCGTTGAACAACCAGCTAATGTTCCCAAAATCATTGATAGAATGACTACAAAAACTATTGCCTTCTTCATTTTTATTAATCCCCTTTCTAAAACTTATTAGTAGATTACATTGCCTAATGAAATCGTATGCAATCGTTAATTTTATTATAGGGTTATTTACCAATTTAGGCAATATTAAACAATATTCCATTTAACTACAAGAAAATATAAGATTGGTGTTTTGTTGACTTTATATAATAAAAAGAGCTAAAATTTTAGCTCTCAGATATGATTCTACAATCCCATTTATCAGCGCTACGCTGACAGAAACACGGCTTTAACGATGCATTAAAAATCTTGAAAAAATAGCAAGTATGCTTCTTATTCAAGCATACTTGCTATAAAGGTTTATCATAGAATGCTATTTTACAGAGAATATCACGTATCTTGTATTATCTGAAGAAAAATAACCACCAAAATGGAAACCTTAAGTCAAAATCATGTCTTCTGTCAAATTCCTCTCTTCTGTCAAATTCATGTCTTCTATCAAATTCCATTCTTCTATTGAATTCGTCTCTCATTTCAGGTATATTTCTTCCATCAAACTCCATTCTTCTATTGAATTCATTTCTCATTTCAGGTACATTTCTTCTATCAATCATATATAAACTCCTTCCACATTAAAAAATAAATAATATAAAATATTCTATAAAACAGTTTAGTAAAAACTTTTATAAATTTAATATACTACAATATATGGCAAAAAATATATCATGTTACTAAAATCCTTAGTTTCATCAACTTCAAGGTTTACTTTCTTAATAATCTGAGTAATGGATGCATGTAATATCTTCTGCGCACCTCATTAGTATAGCCATAATCAATTATAACCGGCCTTCCATTGAGCATTCCCCAATTTACCGGCCTTCTTAAATCAATTAATAATAAGCCATATATAGAGGAAATATTCTGTAGTTCCTTTACTTGATAAAGTTCTTTATTATTTTTCACATTAAAATATTTCCAAACATAAAATATATCTTTAATTTTAATCGCCTTTTCCATTACCAAATATTTAAAGTTTTCTGATACATCTAAAATCTTTGCAAACAAATTTGTATTATCTGATAATGAGATTTTATATTCTGTTTTATTTTGTGCAATACCCTTATTATTATTAGCTACCTTAACAACATATCCATTCTCTAAGTCATATACAATTCTTCCAGATCCTATTCCAATAAATTTATAATACCGCCTTTTTATATTTAATGAAATCTCATTAAAGTCTATTTTATTTTTATTAAATTCCATATTTAATCCTCGTAATTTGATTGATAAGTTGTTTTATAATGCACAATATTCATCTATAGAATTTATGTGTATATATTTATGATATAAATGAAACTGAATAAAGAAATATTTTGGTTAATCAAACATCAACACGACGGAATCAACTGGAGAATTTCTTTATGATAACAATTAATTTTCTTTGTAGAGTTATTAGAGTTTACTGATTGTTTACATAGTGAATATTAGTAAAAAAAGTATAAACATGAAATAGTAGAACCGTAACAATATATATTTGTATTCATATAATAAGTTATATAAATTAATTAGGAGGTTTAAATATGGGATGTTTTAATAGAGATAGTATAGGCGGAACAGGCGGGATATTAGGCGAAGGATCAAGCTTACTATTTTTCTTTTTATTGCTAGTAGTTATTTTCTGTAACTGCAATCGGGGCTTTGATATTACTAGGTAAGTAGGAGAACCTTACGAAGAAATTTTAAAAGCAGCGAGTTAGACTGAGTTTGATTATATAATTATGGGTAGGAAAGGGTACTTTAATCAAAATACTCCCCTTTAAATCAGGGGGAGTATTTTTTGAGTGTAATAGCAGATGCTGAAGTGATTGTTGAGTTGCTGCAATCAGTTGTATATTTTTAACTTTTCCTCTCCGGTTAATACTCTTATAACACCTTGTACCATTGCCTGCATTTCAATTTCTCCGGGATATACCTTTACAGGTGCTATAAATTCAACTCTTTCTTTTATCCATTGAATCAAGACATCATCAAAAGCTAAACCGCCGGTCAGTATAATATTATCAATTTTTCCCTTTAAAACTGTTGCTGCTGCTCCAATGTCTTTAGCAATTTGATATGCCATAGTTTCATATATTAGCTTTGCATATTTATCCCCTGCAGCTATTTTCTTTTTCACTTTCATAGCATCATTTGTACCTAAATATGCAACCAAGCCGCCTTTACCGGTTATCTTTTTCTTAATTTCTTCAATTGTATACTTTCCGGAAAAGCACATTTCAACCAATGTGCCTACCGGTAATCCGCCGGCTCTTTCAGGAGTAAAAGTTCCCTCACCATCCAAACAATTATTTATATCTACTATTCTGCCATTTTTGTGCGCACCAATCGATATGCCTCCACCCATGTGTGCAACTACAAAATTATAATCAGAGTACTTACCTCCTAATTCAGCGGCTGCAAGCCGAGCTACCGCTTTCTGATTTAAAGGGTGAGATTTGGCTTTCCTTTCTATTTCAGGCATCCCTGAAATTCTTGCATATTCTTCAAGTTCATCTACAACTACCGGGTCAACAACATATGCTGATAATCCCAACTCCTTGGCGATTGCATCAGCTATTATAGCACCGAGATTAGAGGGATGATGCCCCATAACGCCAATTATTAAATCCTTAATCATTTTTTGATTTACCTTGTAAGTACCGCCTTCAACAGGTTTAAAATTTCCGCCCCTGCCTGCAACGGCATCCAATTCATTAAGGTTGAAGTTCTGTTTTTTTATCGTGTCCAAGATTATTTTTTTTCGATATTCAAATTGATCAATTATTTTATCAAATTTCTCCAAATCTGAATTGCTATGGTATATTGTTTCTCTAAATATTAAATTCTCATTCTCATAGACTGCAATTTTTGTAGAGGTTGAACCGGGATTAATAGCTAAAATTTTATATGAGTTTTTCATAGTTCCTCCTAATATATGGGTTAACTGCCTATTCGCATGCTTTTTCTTTGCAAGTTTCATTAATTATATCATAATTTTGGATTTATTGAATTATTATTACAAGAATATCAAATCCCCCTGAAATTTCAGGAGGATTTGTACTGAAATAATTTGCAATGCTTGATTTCAGTAATAATCTTAGATATAATTAAAAGAAGGCAAAGATGTTAAAAATAAAAAATTATTATATGGCAATAAGACTGTAATATTGATGCAAATTGGAATTTTAATAAAGGGCAATTTATGAAATAGGAGGGGTTCAAAATGAAGATTAAAATTTTTAAAGTTGAACAGTGGATGAATGATTATGAAAATGATGCAATTTATAATTTAGGTGAAACCTGCATTGATTCTATGACCTTAGGTGAATTAATAGAGCTGTCAGGTCAAAATCCGGAAGCATACTTAACTGCATTAAAGGACAAAAGGATGACTTATGGTCACATTCACGGCTCACCGGAACTATTAAAAGGTATAGCAAGTTTATACAAGGATATTTTGCCAAGCCAGGTTATTCCTACACACGGCGCAATTGGTGCAAATCATCAGGTTATAATTTCAATGATTGAGCCAAAAGATAACATGGTTTCAGTAATGCCCACTTATCAGCAGCATTACTCAATACCGGAGTCCATTGGAGCAGAAGTAAGAATTCTCCAGCTTACGCCGGAAAATAACTTTCTTCTTGATTTAGAGCTTTTGAGAAGCTTGGTTGATAAAAATACCAAGATGATTACGATAAACAATCCTAACAACCCCACAGGGTCATGGATTCCGACAGATGTAATGATGGAAATCGCAGAAATTGCTAAAAGTGTTAATGCATACATTTTATCTGATGAAGTATATAGAGGAATTTCTGAAGATGGCAGCTACATGGAATCAATTGCCGATATATATGAAAAAGGAATTTCAGTAGGAAGTATGTCTAAGATATTTTCACTTGCAGGACTTCGAATGGGCTGGATCGTATCAAAGGATGAAGATGTAATAAATGCCTGCCTTTTAAGAAGAGATTATGATACAATAAGCTGCGGTCAATTAGATGACTTGTTTGCAAGTTTAGCCCTTTCCAATAAAGAAAAAATATTTGACAGAAACAAAAAAATCCTATTGAAGAATAGAAAAATTTTAGACAGATGGGTGAATGAAACACCTGAAGTAAGCTATGTTAAACCTGTTGCAGGAACAACAGCTCTTGTATATTATAAAAATGATATTCCTTCTTATGAGCTGTGTATTAAATTAATAAAGGAAAAAGGAGTTTTGTTTACCCCCGGTTCATGCTTTGAAATGGAAGGTTGTGTGAGAATCGGATATGCATTTGATTCAAAAACATTAAAAGACGGGTTAGATAAATTTACTGAATTATTAAGAGAAATATAATGGGCATTGCCCCCGCTTAGGACTAAAACACATCCTCCTGAGATTTCAGGAGGATGTGTCCCATACCTTTATTTATATTGTACAGCTTTTTATTGACCGTTATCTAAAACTAAGAAATTGTTGAATATACCCAATACTCTGTAGTTGTCCACTGCTTCTGAGGTATATATGCTGTAAATTTTGTAATCTTCTCTCACTATAGAAGCATCTGCTACTAAGCCCGATACCATGCCGACAACTGACTTTCCTATCTCGGTTGATGCCTCCACAGCTTGGGCTGTCTTAGACTTGTACCAATCCTTGTAATCTTCATAGCCTGGATTTGTTGAAAAACCAATTAATCCCACTATTAAAGCTATAACAATAACTATCATTATTCCTTTCATAAGTAACTCCTTAAAAGTATTTTTTATATTATCTGTAAAATACCCTAACTTATACCAGATATTTTGGAGAATGTAAAAAAATATAATAATAATAAAATATTTAAAAATCAATGGCTTTTATACCGTTTATGATATAAACTATATATAGGTAAATATCCGTTGTAGAAATATTATAAAAGGAGAAATATCATGACTGATTCTAATGATGCAATTTGTATGTTAGACGAAGAAATTAGATATTTAAAGCTTTTATCTAAACAATACCCAACAATTGCTTCTGCATGTACAGAAATTATTAACTTACAAGCTATTTTAAATCTTCCCAAAGGAACAGAACATTTCCTTTCCGATATACACGGAGAGTATGAATCCTTCAATCATGTGCTGAGAAATGGCTCAGGCAATATAAAGCGTAAAATTAATGAGGTTTATGGGGATATTATGAGTGAAAAGGAAATTAAAAGCCTTGCCACTTTGATTTATTATCCTGAACGGAAACTTGAAATAATTCATAAGGAAGAGGAAGATATTGATGATTGGTATAGGATTACCATTTACAGGCTTGTGGTAATATGCAGAAAGGCAGCTTTCAAATATACTCGCATGAAGGTAAGAAAAGCCCTTCCAAAAGAGTTTGCATACATAATTGAAGAGCTTATGCATAAAGGTCCTGAAGAAGACAAGGAGGAATATTATAGCGAGATAATCAATACAATAATAAGAATAGGCAGAGCTGATGAATTTATAGTTGCAATGGCAAAGCTTATTCAAAGATTGGTTATAGACAGGCTTCATATTGTAGGTGATATTTTTGACAGGGGACCCGGTGCCGATAGAGTGATGGAGACTATTATGAATTATCATACTGTGGACATACAATGGGGCAATCATGATGCATTGTGGATGGGTGCTGCTGCAGGAAGTGAAGCATGCATTGCAACAGTATTAAGAATATGTGCCAGATATGCAAACCTTGACACAGTCGAAGATGGATACGGCATAAATGTTCTGCCTTTGGCAACATTTGCATTGGAATATTACGGTGATGATGAATGCGTTCAATTTAAACCTAAGGTAGAAAGCGATATCGTTTATTCAGATAAGGACATAAAACTAATTGCCAAGATGCATAAAGCCATTTCCATTATACAGTTCAAGTTAGAAGGTCATATAATTAAAAGACGTCCCCATTATAAGATGGAAGACAGGCTGCTGCTTGATAAAATAAATTATGAAGAAGGAACAATTGAGCTGTATGGCAAAATATATCCGTTGAATGATACAAACTTTCCGACCATTGACCCTAAAAACCCGTATGCACTCAGTATGGAAGAAGAAGAATTGGTTGAAAAATTAAGATCATCTTTCTTAAACAGCGAAAAACTCCAAAAACATATAAGATTTATGCTGACAAACGGAAGCATGTATTTGAAATTCAACTCAAATCTATTATATCACGGATGTATTCCGGTTAACGAAGACGGTACATTCAAGAAGGTACAAATCGGCGCCTCAGGAAAGGCATACAGCGGCAAGGCTTATTTTGACAGGCTTGAAATACTGGTAAGGGAAGGATATTTTCATAAAACCAATCCTGAAGCTAAACAATATGGCATGGACATTACCTGGTATTTATGGACGGGTGCTGATTCTCCTTTGTTCGGCAAAGATAGGATGACTACTTTTGAAAGATATTTCGTGGATGACAAGAAAACACATAAAGAAACTAAAAGTCCGTATTTTAAATTAGAAGACAGTGAAGAAATGTGCAGAAGGATTTTCGAGGAATTCGGCTTGAATTCGGAATGCTCGCATATTATTAACGGTCACGTGCCTGTTAAAAGCAAAAGCGGAGAAAGCCCCATAAAAGCAAACGGAAAACTGATAGTTATAGATGGAGGATTTTCAAGAGCATATCAGGGTACTACCGGAATTGCAGGCTATACTCTTATATATAATTCCTACGGATTACTTTTGGTATCCCATAATCCATTTGAATCAACGCAAAAAGCAATAGAAGAAGAAAAGGATATTCATTCAACTACCATGGTTTTAGAAAAGGAATTAGAAAGAAAAAGGGTTAAGGATACCGATGCAGGGGAAGTTATGAAGGGTCAGATAAAAGATTTGGAAATGCTTTTAGATGCATATAGATTAGGCTTTGTCAAAGAACAGTAAAGATGCCCTAACCCGATTTTTCAGACTTGATTTGGGGACATTCCTCCTACCAACAGAGGCTAAGTACAGGGACATTCCTTCAAAAGCTATCCCGCATGGGGTCATCTAATTTTGAAGGTGTGTCCCTCTTCCTTTTATATAGGGAGGTGTGTCCCCATACCTCTAATAAAATAGCGGTAGGTCATTCGCAATGAGCACCAAATTTATGTGAGTTTACGAGCAAATAAATTTGTGTGCGAAACTGCGGAATTTCATAAAAATTGAGATCCTTCATTTCATTCAGGGTGAAAAACACAAAAAGCATATTCATGTTCACGTATAAATTCCATAATAAATCATAAAGACATTTTACATTCATACTTTATAAAGAGAGTATGGTGATAAAATGTCTTCTTTTTATTCAAGTGTTGTGCAGAACTTTTTAATTGCATTTGGAGTGGTTATAGGGGCAAGCTTATTTTCCGGATTGGGAGCTCTTATGACAAATGCTCCTCCCTTAAAGGTGATGACCGATGTTGCCGGCTCAATAAAATTATGGGCTATAGCAGCATCCTTGGGCGGCACTTTTACATCCTTTGTGGTGATTGAAAAAGGGCTGTTTGAAGGCGAGATAAAAACACTGATAAAGCAAGTGTTTTTTATTCTGATTTCATTAACCGGTGCAAATGTAGGATATGAATTCATCAGGCTTCTTCAAAGATGCAGTAATATATGGGGGAAATGATGAAAATCAGGAGAAAGAGAAATGTTAAAAATACCGCAGGATATAAATTTCTCATTTGCTTTATAACCGGATTGCTTTGGGGAACAGTTGCAGGCTCTTTGGGCATAAGCATATTAGTCAGCCATAGAATGGAAGGGTTTTATGAAAAGATAGCATATTTGGAGCATACCATTGAAGATAAAGATGAAAAACTTAATAAGCTTGAAAGCTCAATCAACAATGCAAATATTGTGTTGAAGGATATTTCCGTCATATTGGAATTTACTAATTTAAGCAAAGAACAAATAGACATGATAGACAATATTGAAATTGAAAAATCAATAAAAGAAAAATATGCTTCCTCCTTAGGCAAGGAAATCAAGAGTTTAGATGCAGATATACTTGTGCAGGTTATAGATAAAAGAATACTAAGGTTCGATAGTACAGAGTACCAATTAATTGTTAATAAACTTGTTCTGTCTGATATTCTAAAACTGTGGGTAGGAGTATCTCTATTAGAAGTTACCAACTAAAGATGCCCTAACCCTATTTTTCTGACCGAAGGGAGAGAAAAATAGC
>DNNJ01000426.1:0-2697 GCA_003487955.1 Clostridiales bacterium
ATTATTTATGAGGATGATGATTTACTTGTTGTAAACAAACAACCATATACAGTTGTTCACCCCACAAGATCCCATCAAGACGACACTCTTGCAAACGGGGTTGCCTATTATTATAAAAAAAACAATATAAACCGCAAGGTAAGATTTGTCAACAGGCTTGATATGAATACATCAGGCATTGTTATAATAGCTAAAAACCCGTATGCCCATAATCAGCTTGGGCTTCAGATGAAGTCAAGCAGTGTTGAAAAATATTACTATGCTATAGTGGAAGGATTGCTAAAGGAAGATGAAGGAAGAATAGATGCTCCGATTACAAGACTTAATCCCGAGGATATAATCCGGATAGTTCATCCTTCGGGCAAAGAATGCATCACAGAATTTAAAGCAGAAAAGAAATACAATAATATGACATTGGTTAAGCTAAAGCTTATAACCGGAAGAACACATCAAATAAGAGTTCACTTAAAGCATATAGGTCATCCTGTTATTGGTGACACATTGTATGGAAATGAAAGCTTACTTATAGGCAGACAGGCACTTCATTGTTATGAAATGAAGTTTAAGCATCCCATTACAAACAAAGAGCTGATAATAACGTGTCCTATACCTGAAGATATGAAGATGCCCTAACCCTATTTTTCAGAGACCTGATTTGGGGACATTCCTCCTACCAACATAGGCATTCCCTAAATAGGGAGGTGTGTCCCCATACCTCTAAAAAATAGCGGTAGGTCATTCGCAACGACTTCCCAAAATATGCGACCAAAGGGAGCAGATATTTTGGTGAAGGAGACTGCGTGGTAATAACTAATGAAAAATGTTCGCATTAAGGGGTTGAAGGAGGAAAAATGAAAAAGATTTTAATGATAGCAACAGGAGGTACAATTGCATCAATAACAACAGAAAACGGCCTTGCACCCGCTATAAGTTCAGAGGAACTTTTAAGTTATGTACCTGAAATAAGGAAATATTGTGATGTAGATGCAATCCAGCTGTTAAATATTGACAGTACCAATATTCAACCGGAACACTGGGTCATGATGACTGAAACAATAGAGGAAAATTACGACAAATATGACGGTTTTGTAATATCTCACGGAACTGATACATTGGCGTACACATCGGCAGCTCTTTCATATCTGATTCAAAATCCATACAAACCAATCGTTGTAACCGGGGCTCAGAAACCTATAAATGTTGAGATAACCGATGCTAAGAAAAATCTGTTGGACAGCTTCAGATTTGCTTCAGAAGAGGGTGTAAGCGGTGTATATGTAGTATTTGACGGCAAAGCAATAATCGGGACAAGAGCGAGGAAAGTAAAATCAAAAAGTTACAGTGCTTTTGAAAGCATTAATTTTCCGGTTGCGGCAATAATAGATGACAGACGCATAACAAAATATATCAGCAATTATAATTTAGAAAAAAAAGTTAAGTTTTATAAGGAAATTTATCCAAGCATATTTTTGTTGAAATTAGCTCCCGGAATGGAAGCAGACGTGCTTGATTGTATAGGTGAAAAGTACGAAGGAATAGTAATTGAAAGCTACGGCGTGGGAGGGCTTCCTTTCCTTGACAAACGTAATTTTTTAAATAAACTTGAAGGACTTATAAAAAAAGGTAAAATAGTTGTTGTTGCTACCCAGGTAATGTTTGAAGGAAGCGACATGAGCTTATACGAGGTAGGGGTAAAGGCACTTCAAAGATATAATGTTCTCCAAGCTTATGACATGACCATTGAGGCAGTAATTACAAAATTAATGTGGATTATGGCTCAAACCAAAGATTTTGAAGAAGTAAAGACAATGTTTTATACTCGAATACACGAAGATTCTCTATATTAAAAAGAGGTAAAAATGAAGAAAGTTGACATGCATATGCATACCATTGCTTCTGACGGCACATGGGACGTGACAGAATTAAAAAATGAATTAAAACAAAATAAAATTGACATATTTTCCATCACTGACCATGACAGTGTTGATAACATCAAAAATATGCAGGATATATTAAAAAACAAGGACAATTTAATTTTTATTCCCGGAACGGAACTAACCGCTGAATATAAAGGCAAAGAATATCATTTGAATTTATATAATTATGATATAAATAACGAAAATTTGCTTAAGTTAATGAAATGGACAAATCAAAACAAATTAAGCTCAAATGTTGATTATATAAAATATGCTGCAAATAAATACGATAATATAAGTGTTGAAGATTTTGAAAGGTATGAGAATGACAGAAAAAGGGGAGGCTGGAAGTCAGCCAACTACATGATTGATAAAGGAATACACAAGGATATTCCTGAACACTTGAAGGATGTTTATGATTCAGGGCTTAAAGCTGAGCTTAAAGGTCCTGAGGAAGTTATAAACATTGCAAAGAAAAGCGGAGGAAAAATATTTCTTGCCCACCCTTCCTATCATTATAAAGATACTGTTATGCCTATGGAAGAATTAAAGTACTGGGCAGAGATTGGAATAGACGGAATTGAGTGCTATTCTCCTTACAACAAGGACAGTACGCAGTATTATATTGATTTTTGCAAAAAAAACAATTTAATGATATCAGGCGGCTCCGACTGCCACGGAAGCTTTATTCCCTCAAGGATATTAGGAGTCCCCAATGTTTCATTGGATGATTTGGATATTAGGAAATTGATTTAAAGGAAGGGGGACACACCTTAATGTA
>DNNJ01000426.1:2959-4924 GCA_003487955.1 Clostridiales bacterium
GACACACCTTAATGTAGGGATAGACTTTGGAGTAAGCATTAAGGAATGTCCCCGTACTTGTCCCTTTTTGGACGTACTTGGAGGAAGATATGCGAAATAAAAAATATGTTACTGCAATAATTGTTGCAGGAGGAAAAGGAAAAAGGATGGATTCCGAAATACCAAAGCAATATATGGATATTGCAGGAAAAACAATTTTGGATACCACCCTGTATAAATTTGAAAAAAGCAATGAAGTAGATGATATTATTCTTGTTGTTAATAAAGAGGATATTGAATATGTAAAAGATGAAATTGCACCCTTTTACAATAAAATAGCGCATGTGGTGCCCGGCGGGAAAACAAGGACTGAATCTGTTTATCAGGGCTTAAAAAAGGCAAGAAAAAACTGTGATATAGTTTTGATTCATGATGGAGTAAGACCCTTTGTTTCCTATAATTTAATAAGTACATGCATTGAAAATGCTTCTGTTTATAAAGCTTGCGTACCTGTGATAGATGTTTTGGATACCATAAAGGAAGTCTCTGAAGACGGAATGGTTGTAAAAACATTTGACAGAAAAACATTAAGGGCGGCACAGACACCTCAGGCTTTCGATTTTAATATAATCAGGGAATGTTATGAAAATGCCATGACTGAAGCTGCAGAATTTACGGATGATGCATCCATTGTTGAATACTACGGTTATAAAGTAAAAACAATTGAAGGTTTATATAAGAATATAAAAATAACCACACCTCTTGATTTAAGAATGGCAGAAATTATTGCTAACATTTTTTAAAGGAGCTAGTATGAAAGTAGGAATTGGATACGATGTACATGCTTTAGCTGAAAACAGGAAATTAATAATAGGAGGGGTTAATATCGATTATGAAAAAGGTCTTTACGGCCACTCCGATGCAGATGTTTTAATTCATGCAATAATGGACAGCCTTTTGGGAGCCATGGGAAAAGGCGACATAGGCAGATTGTTTCCTGATGATGATGATAAGTATAAGGATGCGGACAGCCGTGTTTTATTAAGAAAGGTATATGAATTAATGAGTGAGAATGATTTTATGGTAGGTAATATTGATGCTGTAATAATTGCTCAAAAACCAAAAATTTCTCCATTTATTGATGAAATGAGGCATAATATTGCCAATGATTTAAAAACGGACATTTCAAATATAAACATTAAAGCAACCACCACCGAAACCCTAGGATTTGAAGGAAGAGGCGAGGGTATAAGTGCAGAGTGCATATGTTTGTTGGAAGTTAAGGAAAAATAATGAATTCAAGCTATTTATTGAGTATATATAAAAGTATATCCCTGTGATATAATTTGATTAATATAAAATAAGGAAGGGGGACACACCCTTAAGGAGGGCAAGTCTTTGAGGTTAGACCTTAAGGGAATGTCCCCATACTAGGGATTACATGGAAACTTATCAGATTATATCAATAATAGGCGTTATGATTTTTATATATTTCATATTTTTTAGAAATAAAAAATCAGCACAAAAAGAAATAAACAATTTAAATGAAATAGAATATATAGGCTCATCTACCATGAAATTCGATGATGTGGCAGGAAACTATGAGGCGAAAGAGAGTCTTCTTGAATTGGTAGATTTCATACAAAATCCTGAAAAATACAGTAAGTTCAATGTAAGGATGCCAAAAGGTATACTTCTTTACGGTGAGCCGGGGACAGGAAAAACCCTAATGGCAAGAGCTTTGGCAGGAGAAGCAGGAGTACCTTTCTATGCAGTATCAGGCTCAGATTTTGTGCAGGTTTATGCCGGTCTTGGTGCCGGAAGAATAAGAAACTTATTTAAAAAAGCAAAAAAATCAGGTAAAAGCGTTATTTTTATCGATGAAATAGATGCCATAGGCAAGAAAAGAATGACAGGCAGCATTAAAGGAAGCGATGAAGGAGACAGAACCTTAAATGCACTTCTGACCGAAATGTCAGGATTTGC
>DNNJ01000426.1:5164-6799 GCA_003487955.1 Clostridiales bacterium
GACAATGCCTTGTTAAGACCGGGAAGATTTGACAGACAAATAGAAATAATGCTTCCGGACAGGAATGCAAGGAAAGATATTATTAAGCTTTATTTAAACAAAATAAATGCAGAAGATATAAATATAGATGAGTTAGCCGATATGACGGTTTATTTCAGCGGTGCAATGATTGAAAATTTAATAAATGAAGCAGCGCTGTCGGCAATAAGACAAAGGTCGGATAAAATAACGGATGACCATATAAAAAGAGCATACTTGGAAGTTTTAGCCGGAGTTGAAAAAAAGGATTATGATAACGGAATCCAAAAAACTATTACATCATATCATGAGGCAGGACATGCCTTTGTATCAAGGTTTCTGCTTCCTGAAAATAAAATTATCCGAGTTTCTGTAATTCCCACAAGTAAGGGGGCCGGAGGATATACACTGAGCACTCCCAACTCGGAGGAGGTAATGACCAAAAAGAAAATAATAAATCATTTATCTGTTTTAATGGCAGGAAGGGTATCTGAAGAAGTGTTTTTCGGAAATGAAAATATTACCGCCGGTGCCCAAAATGATATTGAAAAAGCCACTTCCTTGGCAGTTGATTATGTTTCAAAATACGGCATGAATGATTCAGTATTCATAAATTATCAATTGCTGTCCGACAAACTAAGAATACCTTTAACATCAGTTGAAGACTCGGTAAAAACACTGACATCTGAAATATATGAAAAGGTGTTTAAATTAATTGAAGGCAATAAGGAAAAAATTGAAAAAATTGCAAGATTATTAATTGAAAAAGAAGTTATTTACCAGGATGAATTGGATAATTTGATATAAATAACTGAGTTGAATATTATCTTGAGCACAGGTTAAAATATTATAACAGATTGAGGAGATCATGACAACCCGTGGTGTGAACAGTAACAAAATATTAAAACCCAGTTGTAATTATTGTATAAATTTGATATAATATAATTAAATAAACAACCTGCGGTGTACGGAAATCTTTTAATTCAACCGACATAATGTAAAAGGGAATTCAAGTTTGACTGCCTATGACAAGCCCGCTTTGACGGGACGCCAGAATCAGCCAACAGAACACCCACCTGCCTAGGTGCGGGTGTGAATTATGGATTTGCGGCATTGCGGGTTATTTTTATTGTGTAGAAATATTTAAAAATATATTTAGGAAAACAGGAAAATAACATTTGCCTTTATCATGAAATTCATATATAATGATAACAGAGTAGGAATACATTACCAATGATAAAAACAGGAGGAAAATATGATAACTATCAAAGACGTTGCCAGGCTTTCAGAGGTATCGATTTCAACCGTATCAAGAGTGATAAACGACTCAAAGCCTGTAAGCCCCGAAGTTAGGAAAAGGGTTTTAAAAGTTATTGAAGAAACAGGGTATAAACCAAATGATGTTGCAAGAAGCCTTGTAACAAGAAGATCTTATTTGATAGGTGTAATAGTAAATAATTTAGCCAACAGTTATGTTGCAGATACCGTAAGAGGAATTGAAGAAATAGGAAAAATGTACGGATATGATATTCTGCTTTGCAGCAGCTATGGCAGCAAGGAAACTCAGGAAAAATATCTGCAGCTGCTCGACAGAAAGCAAGCGGAAGGTTTGTTCCT
>DNNJ01000262.1:0-1022 GCA_003487955.1 Clostridiales bacterium
GATAATATCATTAGACAATGACAAATAATATTACTACGATATTTACAGAAGGGGAAATTGGTATGAAAGACTATATTATTGTTACTGAATCAACCACGGATCTTCCGCAGGATTTAGTTAATGAACTGGAAATCACAATAATTCCTATGACCTTTGGATTTGAAAATGAAAGCTATTTAAATTATCCCGATAACAGAGAATTAGATATACATAAATTTTACGGCAGAGTAAAAAAAGGAGAAAGATCTACTACAGCCTTAGTAAATTCCAAGACTTTTGAAGAATTCTTTGAACCAATTCTAAAATCAGGAAAAGATATTTTATACATAGGATTTTCATCAGGCTTAAGCGGCACCTACAGCGCATCCTTAATAGCGGCAGAAGAATTAAAACAAAAATATCATGATTCAAAAATTATCTGCATAGATACATTGGCAGCTTCCATGGGCGAAGGATTGTTGGTTTATTATGCTGCAAAACTTAAACAACAAGGACAAAATATTGATGAAGTAAGCCAATGGGTGCTTGACAACAGACTAAAACTTTGTCAGTGGTTTACGGTGGATGATTTAAATCATTTGAAGCGGGGCGGCAGAATCAGTGCCATGACTGCTACTGTTGGCAGTGCACTTAATGTAAAGCCAATTCTTTATGTCGACAATGAAGGACATTTAAATTCTGTACATAATGTAAGAGGCCGCAAAAAATCAATTAATTCACTGTTGGAGCATATGGAAAAACTTTGTGTTAATCCTGAAGGGCAAACCATTTTCATCAGCCATGCAGACTGCTTGGAAGAAACTGAATATTTAGCTGCCCAAATCAAAGAGAAATTTCCTGTTAATGAAGTAATATTAAATTTCATTGGACCGGTAATCGGCTCACACACAGGGCAAGGTGCAATCGCATTGTTTTTTTTAGGAAAAGAAAGATAAGCTAAAGTATTGGAAAATTAATATGCAAAGATTCTTTTAGAGCTTAGATAAAAGTTGAAAAAAATGTAAAACAAGGTCAATTAATTT
>DNNJ01000262.1:1248-6258 GCA_003487955.1 Clostridiales bacterium
AAATGACTATTGACAAAATACATCATATAATATATCATTGCATTTAAATTATAATTGCCAAGAAGAGAGATAGTAAATATGCATGGTCTCAAGAGAGAAAACTTATGGTGAAAGGTTTTCGTCCCGCTGTATATCGAACCAGGCTCGGAGCTTTTGGGGTAGCAACCCAAACGGATGACACCGTTATATGATATGAGATGCTGAATACAGCAATTAGAGTGGTACCGCGGATATCCCGCCTCTTTCACAGAGGCGGGTTTTTTAATTATTGTTAACTGTGCATAATAATTTAATTCATAAAATTTATTTTGGAGGTCTAAATGGAAAGGAAAATAGGAATAATAGGAATAGGAAATGTAGGGTCAATGCTTTTGCGCAAATTTGTAGAACTTAAGTTATTTAGTGAAGAAAATATTTATATAGCTAACCGCTCATCCGAAAAACTTGAGAGCTTAAGAGAAAAATATCCCTCAATAAATATTTGCAATAACAACATTGAACTTGCAAAGAAATGCAGCAATATACTGCTGTGTGTGGAGCCTTTAAATTTGCCGCACGTTTTGTTGGAAATCAAGCCCTATATAAATGACGAAACATATTTGATGGTATCAACATCCATGGTTAAACATGAAGATATCAGAAAATTCCACAGTGGAAGCATTACCATATTCATGCCAACATTAATATCCATGGTAAACGGCGGCGTTTCCCTTGTATTCCACAACGAACATGTAGATGAACAGAAAAAAGAGTTTTTCCATAATTTATTGAATTCTTTCAGTGAAGTAAAGGTATTAGGAGAAGAAGATATCAATGTAAGTCAAAATTTGACTGCCAGTTTTCCAGGCTTTTTTGCAGAAATAATGCTTGAATTTGTCAAGGCTATTTCAAAGCGCAGCCAAAATGTATCAGATGAAGACTTAGAACACATGCTGCTTGTTTCTTTGTTGGGTGCTTCAAGACTTCACTTGGAAAAAAACATGAGCTTTGAAGAAACAATAAACCGCGTATCAACAAAAGGCGGCATAACATACGAAGGCGTAAAAGTTTTCAAAGAAACACTCCCAAACGTTTTTGATGCAGCACTTAATGCTTCCATAAGCAGGTATGATGAAATTAGCAGACTCGCATCAAAAAGCATAGATGAATTATTAAGAACTCAAAACTAAGGAGAAGCATCATTCTGAAGGCTTTAGCCTCGATAATTTCTCGATAACTGAAAATACCATTGACATTCAATGCTGTTTTCAGTTATAATTTACTTTGCTGTGAAGCATTACGGAGAGTTGTCCGAGTGGTTGAAGGAGCACGCCTGGAAAGCGTGTGTACGGGAAACTGTATCGAGGGTTCGAATCCCTTGCTCTCCGCCAAATTTTAGAAGAATATTATGGACGGTTATTTTTGTTCTCAGAAAAACAATAGGGACCGTTTTTTTTTGCAAAATTAATTGCAGATGCAAAATATAGAGCTTGGGTACTTGTGTTATTTAGAGAATAACACTATAATTATTAACAGCAGAGGAGTGATATTATGAAGGCAGTAGTTAAAGACAGTATTGGTGTAGGTGCTTTGACGTTATACTTAAACTACGAGATGCTCATCAAAATAGATCATTTCAGAATTATTCAGCTTGTGCACTACTTTTACAGATGATGAGGCACAAGCCTTAAAGGATGCATTAGATAAGGTGCTGTAGAAATATATTGTTGAAGGAATAAGACTATGAGGAAGTCAATAATTATTCTATTTATATTATTAAATATTCTATGGCCTAATCTTTCCTATGGGATAGAGGATAGCTATAGGGTTGCTGGAGATAGTCAATTTCCACCTTATGAGTATATTGATGCTGAGGGTGTTTACAAAGGCTTTAATGTTGATATGCTTAAGGCCATTAGTCTAGTAACTGAATTAGAATTTGAATT
The DNA here is from genome assembly GCA_003487955.1 of Clostridiales bacterium. GTDB lineage: Bacteria > Bacillota > Clostridia > Tissierellales > Sedimentibacteraceae > Sedimentibacter. The sequence continues at coordinate 3,174 of DNNJ01000262.1, forward strand.
TCTTCCAATGAAATGGGAGGATGCCTATTATTCCATTGAAAGAGGACAAGCAGATATAATCCAAGGTATGAAGGAATCTGAAGAAAGAAAGGGCAAATTCCTATTCTCTGACTCCCTTTTATTGAACTCCCAATCCATATTTGTCCTGGATAATAATGCTAATATAAATAATGAGATGGATTTAGAGGGTAGAACCATATCTCTACTCAAGGAAGACATTTCTTATAATGAGATAAGAAGAGAATACATTTTTAGTAGATATTATTTATCAACCGCAAACAATATGGTTCATAAAGACTTTTGTTGAGAGTTTAGTGTAATAAAAATCAGGAGGTGAATATGAGAAAGTTAATGGAATGTGTTCCAAACTTTAGTGAAGGCAGAGACCAGGCTATCATAGAACAAATCATTGATGAGGCGAGAAATATTGAAGGCATTACCATTTTAGACTATGCGCCTGACAAGGATCACAATAGGACTGTGCTAACAATGATTGGCTCTCCTGAGCAAATCAAAGAGGCTGCTATTAATACTGCAAAGAAAGCTGCTGAGTTAATAGATATGTCAAAGCATCAAGGAGCTCATCCCAGAATGGGAGCTACAGATGTTATACCATTCACACCAGTGTCTAATGTCAGCATTGGAGAATGTAAAGAAGTAGCACTTGAAGTAGCAGCTGAAATTGGAAGCTGGGGAATTCCGGTATATTTATATGAAGATTCAGCAACAAGACCTGAGAGACAAAACCTTGCAGCTATTAGAAAAGGCCAATATGAGGGATTCTTTGAAAAAATTAAGGGTGAAGAATGGAAACCGGATTTTGGTCCACAAGAAATGAATGTAAAAAGTGGTGGAACAGTTGTTGGAGCGAGAGTTCCACTAGTGGCATTCAATGTCAATCTGGATACACCGGACGTTGAGATTGCAGACAAGATTGCAAAGACTGTAAGATATATTGGCGGCGGACTAAGATTTGTTAAGGCTATCGGCTTGAAATTAGAAGAGAGAAATCAGACTCAGGTCTCCATGAATCTCGTAAACTATGAAAAAACAGCAGTATATCAAGCATTTGAAATGGTAAAAATGGAAGCAAAAAGATATGGTGTAAATGTTGTTGGCAGTGAAGTAATAGGAACTGTCCCTATGAAGTCTCTATTAGATGCCGCAGAATATTATTTACAAATAGAAGGATTCAATGTTGATCAAATATTGGAAAAAAGATTACTTGATGTACAATAAAAGGGATTGATAATGAAAAATAATATTGATTATAAAGATGTTATGGATTTAATTCTAGATACAGATGATGTTACTGTTGGCGGTGGAAGTGCGTCAGCCTTATCCGGAGCTTTAGCTTGCGGATTGATAGGAATGGTATGTAAGTTATCTACCAAGAAGGATTATGGAATTGCACCGGATATGCAGCTGGAATATGCCAGGGAATTAGAAGAGCTCAGAGAAAAACTATTCAAAGGTGTTGTAGATGATGCAAATGCCTATGGGGTTATTAGAGATGCATACAAATTACCTAAAGAAACAGAGGAAGAGATAGTAATAAGAAAGCAAGCCATTGCAGATGCAGGAGTAGTAGGAGCAAGTGCGCCTCTTGAAAATGCTAAACTTTGCAGACGAGTATACGATATAGGGATTGAGCTAGATGGAAAATCAAACCCTAACTGTTATTCAGACTTGGTAATAGGCTATGAACTTGCAAAGATAGGGACATATGGATGCTTGATGAATATTGATGTAAATCTTCCTCTAGTAAAGGATGAGGCTAAACTCCAAGAGTTTAATGATGCTATAAAAGAACTAAGAATCGACTAAGGCAAGGTGATGCCAATATGAAATGGAAGATTATTGATAAGGAAGATTTCATAGTTACAAAATGGACAGGTGGCGAAACTACACAACTCTTCATCTACCCGGAGGATGCAATCTTCTCAGAGAAAAACTTTCTGTGGAGAGTTTCATCAGCTACATTTACTTCTACAGAATCAAAATTCTCAGATTTTACTGGCTATCAAAGATATATACTTCCCCTAGAAGGGAAGCTAGCTCTATCTCATAAAGGATTGTATAATAGAGAATTAGATAAGTATGAAGTAGAGTATTTTGATGGAACTTGGACCACATTTTCTAAAAACAGTCTTGATTGTAGAGATTATAACTTCATTGTAAGAAATGGAAATCTAGCAAAGATGCAAATCCTAAGTAGAGGATGTGAGTATTTTCTTAAGGAATCAGAGATAGTAACTATATTTTCTATGGATGATTTTGTTATATCTTTAGAAGATAGTGATGAAAGGATAGATGTAAATGCTTTTTCAATACTGATTTTAGAAACGGATGACGAAGAAAAAATTAGCATAATATCTGCTGATTCACCTCTTATACTATCTGAGTTTTTTATAACTTAGTGATAACAAAAAGTTGTAGGTTGGGTGGCCTACAACTTTTTTCTGTCTGATTATTGTTTTCTTTACTAAATTGCCCATATAGGCACAATTAGATTTAAGTCTTCATAAGAATTTACATGTTTTGACAAAGCAACTCACTAGTGTTATTATAAATCTTACGAGGATATTGGGCATACCTCTAAGAGAGTAGATTATAGGCGAATAATAGAAGGTATTACTTAGAGTGGGTTATTATGGCATCAATAGAAGAAGTACAAGTTATATTAGATGAAATAGCTGAAGAGTTACCTGATGAAATTTACAAGGACCTTAACGGAGGTATTATTTTGCTGCCTCAAGTTAAGCTGCATAAAAAAAGTGCCGATGATGATTTATATGTGATGGGTGAATACCGTAATGAAAGGATTTCCGGAAGGTATATTATTGTATATTATGGCTCAGTTGAAAAGCTGTATGGCAATCTTTCAAGAAACAGACTTAAAAACAAACTAAGGTCAGTTATCAAACATGAATTTGTACATCATCTTGAATCTATGGCTGGAGAAAGACATTTGGAAATAGAAGATGAGCAAAAAATAGCAGACTACCTGAAAAAGAAATAAAAATTAAAAAGAACCTCAGGTTGTGTAGGAATTGTCACTCTGAGCGAAGCAAACGACTCTAAA
>DNNJ01000262.1:6486-10171 GCA_003487955.1 Clostridiales bacterium
AGAATGACAAAAGCGTGTTTTTGCACAATCTGCTGTTTCTGATACTATTATAGAGTTCCTTCACTGAACTCATATGCTATATAATGTCGAAACTGCTTCTTTCAGCTGTTTCATGGCTTTTTCCAATACAGAACGAGGACATGCAATATTCATTCTCATATAACCGGATAAGCTTCTTGAAAAACTTTGCCCTGCATTCATGCCTAAGCGAGCCTTGTTTATCATGAAATCTTTCAGTTCATCATTATTCAGTCCTAGCTCACTGCAGTCCAACCAAACTAAATATGTGCTTTCAGGCTTGACCGGTTTTATTTGAGGAATGTTATTATTGCAGAAATTTATTATATATTCAATGTTGCTTTCTAAATACGGAATAAGCTGCTCCAACCATTCTTCCCCTTCATTATAGGCAGCTTCAAATGCAGCCAAGCTGAAACAGTTATTTCGGTGGACTTCTAGGTTTCCCCAAAATTTATCAAATTTCTTTTTATAAGCTTTGTTCGGGAATACAGCAAAGGATGCTTGTAGCCCTGCTAAGTTGAAAGTCTTTGAACAAGATGTGCAGGTTATGGTTATATCATTTACTTCTTTGGAAATTGATGCAGTTGGAGTGTGTTTGTTTCCCCATAGCATTAAATCGGAATGTATTTCGTCAGAGGCAATGAGCACATTGTATTTAAGGCATAAGTCGGTTAATTTAGCAAGCTCTTCCTTTGACCAGACTCTTCCCACCGGATTTTGCGGGTTGCATAGAATAAATAATTTCGGTCCCATTTTTAATTTTTCTTCGAAATCTGTAAAATCTATGGAATAATGACCATTCTTTTCAATTAGCTTATTTTCAATTAGGGTTCTGTCCCATGCTTCCACCACATCATAAAATTCAGGATAAACAGGTGTTTGAATTAATACTGTATCATTTTCCAAAGTAAATTCTCTTACAATTGCAGACAGTGAAGGAACTACACCGGGGCTGAAGCTTACAAGTTCTTTATTAACATCCCAGTTGTTTCTTTTTTTCTGCCAATTACAAAAAGCTTGAAAATATGAATCAGGTTTAGCTACATATCCATATATTCCATGCTCTGCTCTTTTATTAACCGCATCAATTATCGGTTTTGCAGTTTCGAAATCCATGTCGGCAATCCATAAAGGAATTACATTATCAGTTCCGAAAGCCTTGATTCTTTCATCATATTTAACTGCATTTGTATTGCTTCTATCCACAATCTTATCAAAGTCATATTTCATTTTTTCATACTCCTTAAACTTTTTTAGCCATAGTCTACCCTAAATAATTTTATTTAATATTATAAGCTTTTTTATCGTATGTCAAGATTGTATAATTTATTACTTGATTTTATTGTAAGGGTTATTTATAATATTGCATAATTATTATTTAAAGCGTTATAGTTTAAATAGTGACTAACTAATTCATTAAGGAGAGCTTATGGTGCGAGAAATTAAAGATAACATATTGTATTTTGATGGGTGCAATACGATTGAATTGGCAAAGGAGTATGGGACGCCGCTGTATGTAATGAGTGAAACAGCAACAGTCGATAAGTGTAAAGAAATAAGAGATACATTTTTAAATAAGTATGAAAGAACAAGGGCTGCATATGCTTCAAAAGCTTTCTTAACTCTTGCAATGTGCAAGATAATAGAAAGAGAAGGCCTTTGTATGGATGTAGTTTCGGGAGGTGAACTGTACACAGCCATAAAAGCTGATTTCCCTGCAGAAAGAATTGAATTCAACGGCAATAACAAGTCAATCGAAGAATTAGAGCTTGCAATAGATTACAATATTGGAAGGATAATAGTAGACGGATTTGACGAATTAGACATCATTGAAGACATCTGTAAGAAAAAAGGTAAGAAGACCAATATTCTTTACAGAATAACACCGGGTGTTAAAAGTGATTCTCATGATTACATAGTTACAGGAAAAAAAGATTCTAAGTTTGGTTTCCCCTTGGATGATGATGTTATATTTCCTGCAATTGAAAAAGCAATAAATTCACCGCACATTAACTTTATGGGCTTTCATTTTCATGTGGGCTCACAGCTTCACGACAACGAATCACATTTAAAAGCACTAAATATTGCATTAAAGTTAATAAAAACAACAATTGATAAATATAATTATGTAACACAAGAATTAAATATTGGAGGGGGATTTGGAATAAGGTATACAGATGCTGATGATAAAAAGCCCTATGCATATTTTTTAGACCCCATGATGGAGGAAATTAAAGAATTCTCGAAGAGGATGAATATTACGCGGCCTGAAATTGTTATCGAACCGGGCAGAAGTATTGTTGGAGAGGCCGGATTAACACTTTACACAATCGGTACTATAAAGGATATCAAGGGTATAAGAAAATATGTTTCCGTTGACGGCGGAATGACCGACAATATAAGGCCTGCATTATACCAAGCAAAGTATGAAAGTGTTATTGCTAATAAAGCAGCTCAGCCAAGCAATGATTTAGTAACTATAAGCGGAAAGTGCTGTGAATCGGGAGATGTATTAATCAGGGATGCATATATGCCTTTAGCTGAAAGAGGAGATATACTTGCCATATTCTCAACAGGAGCATACGGTTACGCTATGGCAAGCAACTATAATAAAGCTCCTTTTCCTGCAACAGTATTGGTTAAGGAAGGCAAATCAGAAATAATAGTAAAAAGACAGACATATGAACATATGATTGCAAATGAAGTTATTCCTAAATCGTTGATATAAAAAATGAGGATGTGAGCTTATGGAATTTTACAAAATGCAGGGAGCAGGAAATGATTTTATAATTATTAATAATATGAAATCAAATATCCCTGTGGAGAAATTATCTGTAGTTGCAAAAAAACTTTGCGAAAGAAAAGTGTCAATTGGAGCAGACGGATTAATGGCGGTTGATTACCCTGAGGGAGATGCGGATTTTAAGATGCGTTTTTATAACCGTGACGGCAGCATAGGTGAAATGTGCGGCAATGGTGCAAGGTGTATTTCACGCTATGCATATATAAACAAAATATCAGGGAAAAAAATGACATTTGAAACTGGTGCCGGAATCGTAAATTCCGAAGTTTTAGAAGGACGTTTAGTAAAAGTTCTGCTTAATAATCCGGAAGTAGTTAATCTATATAATGATATAGAAATAGATGGCATAAATTATGAATGTTCATATATAGAATTAGGAGTTCCCGGACTGCCTCACGCAGTAGTTAAGCATAACCTTAAGCAGGCAGATATAAACAAATTGCGTGAAGAAGGAATCAAAATCAGGTATTATGATGGCTTCCCCAAAGGTGCCAATGTCAACTTTTTTGAGGTGCTGAATGAGAATACAGCTTTAGTAAAAACCTATGAAAGGGGGGTTGAAGATTTTACATTGGCTTGCGGCACCGGCTCGGCATCAACAGCAGCAGCTTTAATATTAAAAGGTTATTTAAAAGGCAATACGGTAAAAATCATAAATGATGGAGGAGAGCTGTTCATTGAAGTTGAAAAAACAGACAATAAAATAAACAAACTGTTTCTTATAGGCGATACAAACATTGTGGCAATCGGAAAAGTTATGGATGAAGACTTAAATATATAAAAAATTATGAAGGAGAATAAAATGAGTACAACTAAAAAAACAGTATGGGAAAACTACAGGTTTTCAATAATATTGATTGT
>DNNJ01000025.1 GCA_003487955.1 Clostridiales bacterium
TAAAAATAAGAGATATTGAAATAGAAGATATAGATACCCTAGAAAATTTCTTAAAAGACAATAGTATAGATATAGGAGTAATATGTGTACCTAGCAGAAGTGCCCAAGATGTATGCAATATTCTAACTAAAAATAAGGTAAAAAGTATATGGAATTTTGCGCCTGTAGATTTAAGTGTACCAGAAGGTGTATTTACAGAAGATGTTCATTTAAGTGATAGCTTACTCACATTAAGTTATTTAATGCATCAAAGCTAATTCGAAGAAACTTGCAATATAAGATCATATGACTTTAAGGTTAATTATTTATTTATCCTTAAAGTTATATTTTTATCCAAGAGTGTATTTTACAATAAAGTTTATTTTAATGATGAAATAAATTAAAAATTATAAAAGTATACAAAGTTTGTTGTTGAAAATTAAATCGTTAGAGTATATAATAAAAATGTTGGCAAGAGTATTTTATTTTTTATTGCGCTTTGTTATAATATTAACAAAATGCTATAAAATATTATTAGGGAGGAACATGTTATTATGGAATTTAAAAACGTTATCCTTGAAAAGAATGGCAATATTGCCATCGTAACTATTAACAGACCTAATGCTTTAAATGCTTTAAATTCAGAAACTTTAAAAGAATTAGATATAGTAGTTGACACATTAGCAAATGACGATGAAATTCTAGCAGTTATACTTACTGGAGCAGGAAAAGCTTTTGTTGCTGGGGCAGATATAACTGAAATGAAAGATTTAAATGCAGTCCAGGGAAGAAAATTTGGCATTCTTGGAAATAAAGTATTCAGAAAGTTGGAAACTTTAGAGAAACCAGTTATCGCAGCTGTTAATGGATTTGCATTAGGTGGTGGATGTGAAATTTCTATGGCTTGTGACATAAGAATAGCATCAAAGAAGGCTAAGTTTGGACAGCCAGAATCTGGTTTAGGAATTACCCCAGGTTTTGGAGGGACTCAAAGACTTTCAAGACTTGTTGGAATGGGAATGGCTAAACAGTTAATTTATACTGCGGAAATGATTAATGCCGACGAAGCTTTAAGAATAGGACTTGTAAATAAAGTTGTAGAACCAGAAAAATTAATGGATGAAGCTAAAGAAATGGCTAAGAAAATAGCTAATAATGCACCAATCGCTGTAAAGCTTTGTAAATCAGCTATAAACAAAGGAATGCAGTGTGATATAGATACAGCTATAGCATATGAATCAGAAGCATTTGGTGAATGCTTTGCTACTGAAGATCAAAAAGAAGGTATGACTGCTTTTATTGAAAAAAGAAAAGCAAATTTCAAATAAAAGCTCTTGATATATTTAAATCAATTTAGTATAATTAAAACGTTGGTGAAAACTAAGTGTTAATAAGTTAACAAAATAGTAAAGACAAAAAATTTAAGGGAGTGAAATCATGAATTTTCAATTAAGCAAGGAACATGAAATGGCAAGACAGCTATTCAGAAGTTTTGCTGTCAACGAAGTTGAGCCATTGGCACAAGAGATTGATGAAGAAGAAAGATTTCCCGTTGAAACTGTAGAAAAAATGGCAAAGTACGGTTTCATGGGCATACCGTTTCCAAAGGAATACGGCGGAGAAGGCTGTGATTATTTGACATATGCCATGGCAGTTGAAGAATTGTCAAAAGTATGTGCAACCACAGGAGTTATTGTATCTGCACATACATCACTTTGCGGAGGTCCGTTACTTGAGTTCGGAAATGAAGAGCAAAAGAAAAAATACCTTACAAAGATAGCATCGGGAGAATGGTTGGGTGCATTTGGACTTACTGAACCGGGAGCAGGAACAGATGCAGCCGGACAGCAGACGAAGGCAGTACCTGATGGTGACAATTATATACTGAACGGTACTAAAATATTCATAACAAACGGATCCTATGCGGATTGTTATATAGTGATGGCGATGACTGACAAATCACAGGGCACAAGAGGTATTTCAGCTTTCATAGTTGAAAAAGACTTTCCCGGTTTTTCAATCGGTAAAAAAGAATTAAAAATGGGTATCAGAGGCTCGGCAACATGTGAGTTGGTATTCGAAGACTGCATCGTTCCAAAAGAAAATCTTCTCGGAAAAGAAGGTCAGGGATTTAAAGTTGCAATGAAGACACTTGACAGCGGAAGAATAGGAATAGCCGCTCAGGCACTTGGAATTGCACAGGGAGCAATAGATGAAACAGTTAAATATGTAAAAGAAAGAAAACAATTCGGAAGAGCAATAGCAAAATTCCAGAATACTCAGTTCCAGTTGGCGGATATGCAGGCTAAAGTCGATGCGGCAAGACTGTTGGTTTACAGAGCAGCATGCACTAAGGATGCAGGACAGCCCTACGGAGTTGAAGCGGCAATGGCGAAATTATTTGCGGCGGAAGCAGCGATGGAAGTAACAACAAAAGCTGTTCAGCTTCACGGCGGATATGGATATACGAGAGATTATCCTGTTGAAAGAATGATGAGAGATGCTAAGATAACTGAAATCTATGAAGGAACTTCAGAAGTTCAGAGAATGGTTATCAGTGCAAATATGTTGAAATAAGGAGGCAATGACAGTGAATATAGTAGTATGTATTAAACAGGTGCCTGATACAACAGAAGTTAGAATAGACCCAAAAACTAACACATTAATAAGAGAAGGTGTACCAAGCATAATAAACCCCGACGACAAGGCGGGTTTAGAAGCAGCAATAAGAATTAAAGAAGAAAAAGGTGCTCACGTAACAGCAATATCAATGGGACCTCCTCAAGCGGATTTGGCACTGAGAGAAGCATTGGCAATGGGAGCGGATGAAGCAATCCTTATAACAGACAGAGCATTTGGAGGAGCGGATACATTGGCAACTTCAAGAACTCTTGCGGCAGCACTGAGCAAGTTAGACTATGACCTGATAATAACGGGACGACAGGCAATAGACGGAGATACGGCTCAAGTAGGACCTGAGACAGCAGAACATTTAGGATTGACTAACATAAGCTATGCGGAAGAAATCAAAATAGACGGAGACTACATTATTGTTAAAAGACAATATGAAGATAGATATCACACATTAAAAACAAAATTACCATGCTTGATAACGGCATTGGCAGAATTAAACGAACCTCGATATATGTCACCGAAGGGAATATTTGAAGCCTTCAGAGAAAAAGAGGTAAAAGTATGGACAGCTAAAGATTTAGACGTTGATCCGAATGAAATCGGATTAAAAGGTTCTCCTACCAAGGTTAAAAAATCATTTACCAAGGGTGCAAAAACAGCAGGTAAATTATTTAGCTTAGAACCGCAGGAATCAGCTGAACTGATAGTTGATAAAATGAAAGAAAAATTTATAATATAGGAGGAGGACAAGATGAATATATCTGAATATAAAGGCATCTTTGTCTTTGCAGAACAAAGAGACCGAAAAGTACAAAAAGTAGCCTTTGAACTTGTAGGCAAGGGCAAACAACTTGCAAAAGATTTAAATACAACAGTAACAGCGGTACTGCTCGGAAAAGATATGAAGGAAGAAGCAGAAAAGCTTTGCCGTGCGGGAGCGGACAATGTAATATATGTAGACGACGAAGCATTGGATTTATACATGACAGAGCCATATGTATATACAATGACACACATAATATTAGACAAAAAACCGGAAATAGTATTGTACGGAGCATCGGCAATCGGAAGAGATTTGGCACCGAGAATAGCATGCAGACTGAAAGCAGGCTTGACAGCGGACTGTACAGGTTTAACAATAGAGCCGGATGACCAGGATGCAAAGAAACTGAACCTGATGATGACAAGACCGGCATTTGGCGGAAACTTAATGGCGACAATAGCATGCCCGGATACGAGACCCCAGATGGCGACAGTAAGACCGGGAGTAATGCAAGCATTAAAGCCGTCGGATTCAAATCCAGTAAACATTGAAGATTACAAAATGGAAATACCAAAAGAAGCAATAAATGTTGAAATATTGGATGTAACAAAAATAATCCAGCAAAGAATGAACATTGAAGAAGCAAAAGTATTGGTATCAGGCGGAAGAGGAATGCATGGACCGGAAAACTACCCAATGCTTGAAGAATTGGCAGGACTTTTAGGAGGAACAATATCAGCATCGAGAGCAGCGGTAGATGCAGGCTGGGTTCCAAAGGACAGACAGGTGGGACAGACAGGAAAGACAGTAAGACCGAACCTTTATATAGCATGCGGTATATCCGGAGCCATCCAGCACTTGGCGGGAATGGAAGAATCGGATTACATCATAGCAATAAACAAGGATGAAACTGCCCCTATATTTGAAGTTGCGGATGTGGGCATAGTCGGAGATATATTTAAGGTTGTTCCGCTGTTGATTGAAGAATTAAAGAAGGAAAGAGTAAATAAAGCATAATAAATAAAATAAAATTGGTGGATTATATCCACCAATTTTTTTTAAATACGGGGACAATCCTTTAAGTAGAGGTATGTCACCCTTCCTTAAATTTTATTTAAACTGTCCGCCGCCGCTCATCTGTCTTTGAGCCATTTCAACCAATCTCTTAGTCATGTATCCACCTACATAACCATTTTGTCGAGCTGTAAGGTTTCCTTTATCTACTTGTTCATAGTTTGTTAAGCCTAATTCGTTGGCTATTTCAGCCTTCATCTGATTAAGTGCCTGTTTTGCTTCAGGAACTACTATGTTGTTGCTTCCGCTATTGTTTGATGCCATTTTTGTTTCTCCTTTCTTAAAGATGTATTGTTATTATTGTCAATTAGTTTTAATTTAATCATGTAATATTA
>DNNJ01000331.1:0-853 GCA_003487955.1 Clostridiales bacterium
GTTCAAGCAAAAGAAGAAATCGAAAAGATATTAGGTGTACCCGAAGATCAGGATTTTGTTGCTTTAATACCATTAGGATACACCGACGAAGAGCCTAAAATATCAAATCATAAAAGTATTGAGGAACTAATAACATTTTTACGTTAAAGATATTGGAATCAAATGGGAAACCTATTATCTATCTATTGTAAAACTGCATACATAGTTCAATAAAATGTTTTATTTCAGAGGATACGGGTTTATCTTTTTTATAATATATTGCGATATTTTGTGTAGTTTTATTATCATCAAGGAAAAATACATATGCATTTTCATTAAAAATATAAGATTTAATATACTTCATTGCATAAGTGCTTGAAGCAAAGGTTATTGCATCACCTTCCATTGCAAGCATTATGAGAGTATCTAAATCATTGGTTTCCAGTACATAATTTGGGGTCATTTTGTTATCCTTAAAATACATATCCACAATTTCTCTAAAGTGATGTCCTTCGGGAATCATCATAAATGGGCACTCAGCAAAACAAGAAATTTCAAATTTCCTGCTTAATTTTTCAACCATTTCTTTGTCTTTTTCCTTAAAAAGCTCAGCCATCATCTTTTTTGGTATTATAATGCATGTCTTATCTTCGAATAGGATGGTGTAATTATACTTTTCAATATGCTCTTGATAATAGCCTAGCCAAACATCAATTTCACCAGAGTCAAGCAGTTGATCTAGAATCTTTGCAGAATCAATTACTACCCTAAGATTAATATCGGCATTATACTTACGGTAATATGAAAAAATTTCAGTTAAAAGAAATCGGCTTCTAGCAGGCCCCATACCGATAGTAAGCGTTTTGATGTGTGC
>DNNJ01000331.1:1190-2064 GCA_003487955.1 Clostridiales bacterium
TGTATCATATTCATCTTCAAGACAGCGAATATGCTTACTTAATGCTTGTTGTGAAATATACAGCTTTTCTGAAGCTTTTGTAAAACTTAAATCATTTGCAAGAGCTATAAAATATTTTAGATTATATATATTCATAGTTATCCTTTAAAGCACTGTTTTAAAATTATTCCAGTGCCTTCCCTTTCTTCTGATCCAATATTTATAAAAAAGCAAAGATAATCATAGCACTATAAACTATAGTCAAAAAACTTATATTTATATATATAATAAACCATTTAAAAGAATTATTCAATAAAAAGTCATTCAATATAACAACCATATGGTTGTTATATTGAATAAATATGTTGTTGGATTAGAAGCTCAATAAATGATATTATGCTAATAAGAAATTTAATAAATATTTAATTTCTCAATGCACAATATGTTTATTATCAAATCAGAAATATTGCTAATTGCATCAAACCATCAGTTATGGACAATATTTCAAATCTCCTTATTAAGGCAGTTTTCTTGAAAACGTTCACTACTTAATTGCATTAAGCTAATTACATATGTAAGCTTAGGTAAGAAATCATAACTTCAAGATATATATGGTAGATAACTTTATTAATGTAGTCGATATACTAAAATTGTATATGTATTTTGATTATTTTTTGGGAGGTGAATTTATGAAGGTTAAGGGTATAGAAAATTTTTTAATATCAATTCCATTGTCAAAACCTAAAAAGATTTCTACACGCTCTATTGCATCAAGGGAGTATCTTATAACGAAGATAACTACTGATAATGGGTTTGTAGGTTGGGGTTTTACTTTCGGAACAATGACTGAATATGCAGGTGCTGAATATGTATTGAAAGAACTGGTAATAGGTCA
>DNNJ01000331.1:2360-8538 GCA_003487955.1 Clostridiales bacterium
TGGGATATTAAAGCTCAAATGACAGGTGTTCCATTGTATAAATTATTAGGGGGTTACAAAAATAAGGTGAAAGTATATAAGAGCAGCGGATACTACAGTGATCTGAAAGCAGAAGCGGACCTGGATTATATTCAACAGGACTGTTTTGAGGCTCTAAAGGAAGGATTCACTGCATATAAATTAAGGGTTGGTCTTGATCCCCTCCATGACATTAAACGTGTAGAGACTGCCCGTAAAACGTTGGGCTATAATATTGATATTTTTGTTGATGCTAATAATGCATGGGACACTTGGACATCTTTAAAGTTTGGGAAATTGCTGGAGAAGTATGATATAGGATGGTTTGAAGAACCTGTTTCACCCGATGATATAGCCAGCTTGTCGAGGATTTCAAGAGAGCTTTCAATACCAATAGCAGTAGGGGAACTGGAATCAACACATTGGGCATTTCAAAGCATCATTGACAGTAAAGCAGCAAAAATATTACAACCTGATGTAACAGTTATAGGAGGAGTAACAGAGTTTCTGAAAGTTGCACATCAAGCTTTAGCTCAGGGAATAACCGTTGTTCCTCATGCCTATAGTGAGTTACACATACATTTAGCCTGTGCACTACCGCAAATTGATATTATTGAATACTTCGAACCAAACAGCGATATAGTTAATATTAACAAAATCTTGAACAATTCATCCATTGCTGAAAATGGTTACCTTATGTGTGCAGATGAGCCCGGATTAGGTTTTAAGGTTGATGAAAGCAAAATTGACTTTTATAAAATTACCCAATGAGCCGGCTATCGATAAACATTTAAAACAAAATGAAATCCTTTTATAATAGCTTAGAAGGAATTCAATATAGATGGTTCAAGCAAAGTCTTGTTCCATCAGTCTCGGTAATACCGGGAAGACATTTAATTTATAAGGAGGATTAATTTATGGACAGGGTTTCTTATGTGAGTAATTTTAATGAAGAAGCTGAAGTAAAGAAGCAGTATAGTTTTAGTCAAAAATTATCTATTGTAGACTGTACTTTGCGGGATGGAGAACAGCAGGCGGGAGTTGTATTCACAAAAGAGGACAAAGTTAGCATTGCCAAAAAACTTGATGAGATCGGCGTTCCTGAAATAGAAGCCGGGATGCCTGCAGTGTCTAATGATGACAGAGAAGCAATCTCTGAAATGGTACAGGCAGGGTTGAAGGCACGTATTACTGCATTAGCCAGACCATCAAAGGAAGATATTGATATGCTTGCAGACTGTGGAGTATGGTGTGCAACTGTAAGCATTCCTATCGGAGATCTTCAGAGAAAATTTAAACTGGGATGGGATGATGAGACTTACATACGAAATCTTCTTGAGGTATCTGAATATGCCAAGAAGAAAGGTCTTTATGTAAATGTAAGCCCATATGATACCACTCGTGTTGACCCTGCTTTCTTGGAAAGAGTGCTTAAAGAAATTGTCAAAGCTGGAACAGCTGATAGGGTAAGATTGGTAGACACCGTTGGTTCAGCGACACCCCAAGCAATAAAATATTTAGTACGCAAGATGAAATCCATTCTTGGCAGCATTCCGGTAGAAATCCATTGTCATGATGACTTTGGCATGGCTACTGCAAGCACAATAGCGGGAGCTGAGGCAGGAGCGGATTATTTATCAACAACTATGAACGGATTAGGGGAAAGATCAGGCAATGCACCAACAGAAGAAGTAGTTGTTGCTTTAAAGTTTTTATATGGTATAGATTTGGGTGTAAAACTGGAGAAACTTACTGAAGCTTCTCGATTTATAGAAGAGATATCAAATGTCAAACTGCAACAGCATAAGGCAGTTGTTGGAAGACATGCATTTTCCCATGAATCTGGCATGGTTACTGCAGGAGTATTAAAGAATGCCTTCGTAGCGGAAGCCTATATACCTGAGGCGGTAGGACAAAAAAGAGAATTGCTTATTGGGAAAAAGAGCGGATCACAGGTCATTGCCAAGAAATTGGAGGAAAAGGGAATAAGTGCATCAAGAGATGAGGTCAAAGAGCTGCTTTTTGAGGTTAAGGAATTTGCTATATCTAATAAAAGGGCTTTGGAAGATAAAGAATTTTTTGACCTGGCAGACAAAATAATCAGTAAAAGGTAAAGGATGAAGGTAAATGGAAGAATTATCAAAGTTTAGAATATTTATTGCAGAACCAATTGACGAATTAGAAGATACTTACAGTGTTTTTAAGGATGCAAAATATGAACTAATTATTGGCCCTCCTGTTTCCAGTCCAAAACAAGGATACACAGAAGAACAGCTGATAGAAATGTGTAAGAATGTTGATGTGTTCATAGGGATGGCACGTGAACGTATAACAAGAAATATTATCAGTGCAAGTCCAAAACTTAGAATAATATGTAAATATGGCAATGGTGTAGACAATATAGATGTCAAAGCAGCAAGTGAATATGGAGTTATTGTATCCAATGCACCGGTACATAACATGACTGTCGCTGAATATGCCTTTTCTATGATTTTATCAGTACTGAAGAAAATTCCGAGGAATATGGAGTATTTAAAAAATGGTAACTGGAGAGACAATTCAGCTATGGGAAACGAATTATATAAAAAAACCGTTGGTATTGTCGGTTTTGGTGCTATAGGTAAGCAATTGGCTAAAAGGCTTCAAGGCTGGGAAGTTAATCTTTTGGTATGTGATCCCTTAGGAACCAGGGAAATGGCAGAATTGTTCGGGGCTAAACTGGTTGATTGGAATACCATATTTAAGACTTCTGACATAATAAGCGTTCACCTGCCTTTGATGGAATCAACCCGAAAGCTGATTGGAAAAGAAGAGTTTTCAATGATGAAAAGAAGCTCAATATTTGTTAATACATCAAGGGGCCCCATTGTTGATGAGGCTGCATTAATTGAAGCACTGAAGAAGAAGGATATTGCCGGAGCGGGTATTGATGTTTTTGAAAAAGAACCTATTCCAGCAGATAATCCCATGCGCAATATGGAAAATGTTGTTTTGTCACCTCATGTAGCTGGATATACATCAGAGTCCCTACGCAGGATATCAGAGCAGTGTACTTTGAATTGCATTCAGGCTCTACAAGGAGATATACCGGAATTCGTCATCAATCGTGAAGTATTACCAAAATGGAAAGAAAGATTTATTGAGAAATAAGGAAAAAAGAATTTACACGATCAAGTAATCGAAAAGAAATAACTTTATAGCCATTAGGACTTAACTCCAAATTGTATATACTATATAATATTAAATAATTCAACAATAGTAAGTTAGCGCTTGCAAAAATAGATATTTAAATACCTAAAAATACAATGATTAAGGTGTTTAGTAACAATAAAATTAAATTAAATTTATTAAAGGAGGAATATGTTGTGAAGAAATCAAAAAGAGTAACATTATTATCCATTTTGCTTATTGTTGCATTATTGATTGGATGCAGCAATGGAACAGAACAAAAGGAAAACAGTACTGATAATTCAACTGGTGAAACTAACACAATAACTACTTTAAAATGGGGTACCGCATCTCTTGGTTCAACTGCCCAAATGGTTGGATCGGCTATAGGAACAGTTATTAATAGTTATGAACCTGATCTTAAGATTACTGTGCAGACTACAGGGGGTGCGACAGAAAATCCTAGATCAATGTATAATAAACAGCTCGATATTTGCCATGTTAATGATCCACATAGTGCTTCTAATGGCATCGGACCTTTTGAAGGTGAACCGAAGGTTGAATTATGGGCACTATTTACTATGTATCCAAATGAAATAGTATTTGTAACATTGGAGGACAGCCCCATAAAATCTGTTGCAGATTTTGAGGGTAAAAGGATAAGCACAGGACCTCCTGGATCAGGTACATCTCAGAATACTAAGGCGATAATTACGGAATACGGAATATGGGATAAAATTAAAAATAGTAATTTAGGTTATAATGAGTCTGTTGATGCTCTTAAAGACGGTACAGTAGATGCTATCGCTTTATACAGTAATTTTGGCACCCCAAGTCCGGCTATGGCACAGTTGGATCAATCAACAGATTATAAGCTTGTCGAAATGGACGAAAAGATTCTTGAAGCAGTCTATGAAAAATATCCTGATTATGGTCCTATGCCTGTTAAAGCAGGCAGCTATAAAGCCGCAAAAGAGGATTTCTATACCTTAGCTTCATTTTCAAGTGAAATGGCAGACTCGCGAATGAGTGATGAAGTTGCATACACTTTTGTTAAAAATATATATGAGCATTTAGATGAGCTGGCAAAATATCATGCAATGTGCCAGAATTTCTCTTTAGAGACTGCATTGAGCGGTGTTCCGAAGGGTGTTCCGGTTCATCCCGGAGCTGCTAAATACTACCAGGAAAAAGGCGTTTGGCGTGATGATTTGACTATAGGAGTTAGATAATAACAAATACATTATCATTTTTGACAAGTTTTAAAAGGGTTAAGTATCAGGGTTAATTGTTAGCATTGATTGGTGTTGTTAATTCAACGCCAATCAATGCAGCAAAATTTAACAATAGAGGTTATTTTGTAAAGTAAATAAGTAATGGAGGATTAAAATGGAAAATAGCGAAAATAATAAGAATGAAGCAGTTGATACCATAGAAAGTTCGGAAGGCAGCATACAAAGATCAATTACTAATCAGACAGCAATGAAAATATTTAGCATTGTTGCTATTTTAATGAGCTTGTATCAGATTACAGTAGTAATTTATCCCGTATTTTCTCCTATTGAGCATCAAGATATTCATTTATTTTTTGCATTAACTTTAATTTATCTATGGATGCTTGGTACGAGCAAATCTAAAAAAGATAAAGCATTAAGCATTATATTAATTATTGGATCCATAATAACGACCGGGTATATATTTATAAATTTTATGAGATTAACAGAGAAAATAGGACTTATCACAAATATGGATACAGTGATTGGAGTTATGCTTATCATAGTTGTATTGGAAGCAACCCGCCGAACATTTGGTATCCCACTACCAATTTTGGTTGTGGTCTCTATATTTTATGCAAAGTATGGTGAATTATTTCCCGGGTTCTTTAATCATGCAGGGTATGATTGGCCTCGACTCATAGCTAGTCTGACGACAAGCTTTACAGGTATATATGGTACTGTTCTTGATGTTTCAGCAACATTTCTTTGTATATTTATGATATTTGGCGGTATGCTTGAAGCAAGCGGTGCCGGTAAATTTTTTATTGATTTAGCAACAGCACTGGGTGGAAGGACACGTTCAGGTCCTGCACAGGCAGCTGTAATCAGCAGCGGCTTGGTCGGCTCAATTAATGGCAGTGCTGTTGCTAATGTTGTTACTACAGGAGTTTTTACCATACCATTAATGAAGAAAACAGGTTATCCTGCACATCTTGCAGGGGCTGTAGAAGCGGTAGCTTCAACCGGAGGAATGATTATGCCTCCTGTTATGGGAGTAGGTGCTTTTGTAATGTCAGGGATTACAGGAATACCATATTCAAAAATAGCACTTGCTGCACTTGTTCCGGCTTTGTTTTATTATTTTACATGCGGCGCAAGCGTGCATCTTTTTTCAATCAAGAATGGATTTAAGCCTATGGATGAGTCTATGATTCCGAATCTTAAGAAAGTATTAAAGGAAGGCGCTCATTTTTTGTTGCCACTATTTGCAATAGTATATTATATGACTACAGGGACTTCTGTTATGAGGTCAGGGTTTAACGGTATTATTACTCTTATTATGGTTGTTCTTATAAGAAATTCTATTAAAAATCCAAAATATCTATTTTCAAAAGAATTTTGGCTTTTTATTAAAGATGGTTTAGTATCAGGTGCTAAAAGCACAATGAGTGTTGCAGCAGCATGCGCTGCAATGGGCTTGATATCACAAGCAGTTGTGGTCAGCGGATTAGCATTCAAGATAGTGTATTTAATAAAAAGTCTATCAGGAGGGTATTCATTACTGGCTGTACTTTTAACAATGGTAGTGTCTCTCTTTTTTGGAATGGGCATACCTACAACCGCCTCTTATATTATTGTTGCAGTAATAGGTGCGCCTGCTTTGACCGAATTAGGATTCAGCCTTCTGGCAACACATCTTTTCATATATTATTATGCAATTTTGGCTAATCTTACTCCACCCGTAGCTTCTGCCGCTTTAGTGGCTTCACGTATAG
>DNNJ01000331.1:8738-11329 GCA_003487955.1 Clostridiales bacterium
TTTAGTGGCTTCACGTATAGCGGAAGCCAATTATACAAAGACTGCTTTAAGAGCAGTAAGGTTAGGATTACCGGGTTTTATCCTGCCAATTCTCTTCATATATAATCCTGAGCTTATTCTTCAAGGCACAGCATTTGATATTGCTACCTCTGTACTCTCTGCGTCAATAGGAATGCTTGCATTAGCAGCTTGCTCTGAAGGTTATCTTTTTGATGTTATGAATCCATTAGAACGAATTATTATGGGAATAGGCAGTGCACTAATGATTATACCGGGTATAACTACTGATTTAATTGGATTTACATTGTTTATCATTTTGGTAGTTAAACAGTTTTATACAAGAAAGAAGACTTCAGAATTATAATGATACAGGGTTAGAAAGATTAAACAATGAAAGAAGGGACTCGTTTGATAGCAAAAGAATTAGGTAAGCTTATTTCTGAAACAGAATATTATGATTTACCTATTAATATAGTAAACACAGCAAAATCAAGGTTACTTGACTTTTTAGGAATAGTGACAGCAGGGTACAGACTCGGTACATATAAGGAAATAATGGATGTATTGGGTACAGATAAAGGTAAATGCACTATTTTATGTGACGGACAAAAAACTTCAGTTAGAAATGCAGCTATTATCAATAGTTTTATGTCACACTCTTCTTATTATGAAGATGGCTCAAGAATAACGGGAGGACATCCATCGACAGCAATGTTACCGGCATTGCTTGCTTTAGGAGAGGAAAGGAAGATCTCAGGAAAAAAACTTATACTTGGCATGGTTGTTGGTTATGAAGTTTTTAATCGCATAGGATCTGCATTGTATCCTTCTGCGGTTAACAGAGGGTTTCAACCAACTCCAATCCTGGCCCCATTGGCTGCAGCAAGTGCTTGTGCCAAAATGATGGATTTAGACGGAGAGAAGACGTTTCAGGCGTTGAATATTGCTGCACCTTTAGGTGCAGGGCTGAAATCTGCATTTAAAGAGGCGATGGTGCAGCCTATTCAGGTGGGCAGAAGTTGTGAAGGAGGCTTAACAGCAGCATTATTTGCAGAACGAGGTCTTTTAGGATATGGTAAAAATCTTGAATTTTTCTTAACATCCCATGGAGGAAATATTGAAAAACAAGTCAATCTTGAGAACTGGGGCAAGGAATTTGAGATTAAAAATACATATGTAAAGATACATGGAGGCTGCAGAGGAAATCATGCACCTCTTGACGTAGTACTTGACATTATAAGCGCAAATTCCTTAAATATTAATGATATCGAGTCAATAAAGGTTATTATAGACAATGTGACGGCAGCAAATGAGATTCATAACCCAAAAAATAAAGGAGAAGCCCAGTTTAACATCCCGTTTTCCATAGCCGTTGCATTGGTAAATGGAGATGCTTCCTTATTCCAATTTACCGATGAAAATCTTAAAGATGAAAGAATTTTTGCAATGATGGACAGGGTAAGTATTGAAATTGATCCCGAATTGGACAAGTTCTTACCGGATAAAAGAGGAGCAGGGGGAGAAATAGTATTAAAGAATGGGCAAAAATTTATATCTTTTACTGATATGCCCAAGGGTGAACCTGAAAGGCCTTTGTCTCAGCAAGAAATAGAAGGGAAATTTATTTTGCTGTCAAAAGAAGTAATAGGTAAAAGAGTCGATAAGATTATAGATATGGTTTGGAATCTGGATAATTTATATCAAATTAATGATTTAATTGAATGCTTAATAATATAGAACACAGGTTGTCGGAATCTAAAATATTTGATTACCAGGAGGCAGGAAATGAAAATGGATAAGGTTCTGCTTGTCAGTACCGGAGGTACTATTTCATCAAAATACGAGAATGATGGAGCATATTCTCCTTATATAGAAGCGAAAGATTTTCTTGAAGGTATACCTGAGATATTCAATTATGCCCAATGTGATACAATGCAGTTCGGTAATACACTAAGCTTTGCACTGACTCCACAGAAGATTTATGAGTTGGTGCAGACTATAAAGGAAACGTTAAGGAATGAAACATATTGTGGTGCTGTTGTAACACAAGGCACAGCAACCATGGAAGAAACGGCATATCTTGCAGACCTGTTATGGGACTTGGAAAAACCTATAGTTTTTACCGGTGCTATGCTTAATGCTTCAGAAAAGGACAGTGATGGAGGAAGAAATATTATCAATTCAGTTATAACTGCAATAAGTAAAGAAGCAATAGGAAAGGGTGCACTGGTATGCATGGCAGGAGAAATTCATGCCGCAAGAGATGTAGCAAAACTTCATAAGACAAGTTTAAAAGCCTTTTACTCTTTGAACTTTGGACCTGTTGGAATTGTAAATAATGGTAGGGCTTTTTTCTATAGAATTCCATTGAGAAGAAAGGTATTCAAGCCTGATAGAATTGAAAATAGAATTGATATTATAAAGGTTTCACTCGGCATTGATTCACGTCTGTTGAATGCTTCCATACAAAGCGGTGCAAAAGGAATAGTAATTGAATCATTTCCTGGAGGCGGCGGTGTTACACCTGAAATTGCGGATACAATAAAAGAAGCAAGTAAAAGTGGTATTATTTTTGTATCAGCACCAAGGGC
>DNNJ01000261.1:0-658 GCA_003487955.1 Clostridiales bacterium
CCGTTGTAAACTCCTCTTAAGGAAAGTCCTTCGCTTTCCGATAAGTTATACGTATCAAGCTCTTTTTGAAAAACCTTCAGTGAAAGGCTGCTGCCTGCAGAATAGTAAACTTCCATATCATTCAGTCCGCTTTCTCTGCCTTTTTGAAATATCTTATCAATCAACAATTTCATTTCCACTATTATTCACCCTCCCTTCCGCCTACGGTTAATTCCGAAACTCTAATCATGGGCTGCCCTACATTTGCCGGTATGCTTCCGCTTACAGAGCCGCACATACCCTGACTTTGAAGCAGGTTATTTCCAACCATATCGATTTTATTTAATACCTCAGTGCCCTTTCCTATCAATGTAGCTCCCCTGACAGGCTCTTTAATTTTGCCGTTTTCAATTATGTATCCTTCCATAACTGCAAAGTTAAATTCTCCGGTAGCCGGGTTAACTGAGCCTCCGCCCATATGTTTTGCATAAAGTCCCTTTTCCGTATTAGCAATTATTTCTTCCGGTGTTGAGCTGCCGTTATCTATAAAGGTATTTGACATACGCGATGTTGGAGAGAATCTGTAAGATTGACGTCTTGAAGAGCCTGTTATATCCATGTTCATTCTTCTTGCATTTAATTTGTCAATCATGTAACCCTTAAGTATTCCGTTTTCTAT
>DNNJ01000261.1:886-4294 GCA_003487955.1 Clostridiales bacterium
GAGTTCCTTCATCATCTATGCTGTATGAGCCCCACTCATTGGGAATTGATCCGTCATCTATGGCTGTAACAATGGGGGATGCTATTTGCTGTCCGATTTTTCCGGCAAATACTGAAAGTCCTTTTGCAACTGCTGTTGCTTCTAACCCATGACCGCATGCTTCATGAAAAATAACCCCTCCAAATCCGTTATCAATAATTACAGGCATTCTGCCGCTGGGGCTATACTTTGCTTTAACCATTGTTACTGCTATTCTTGAAGCTTCCTTGGCATAATAGTCTATATCAAGGTTTTCAAAAAATTCGTAGCCCTTGCTTGCTCCCGGCGCGAAAAATCCTGACTGCATTTCTCCGTTTTTGCTTGCTACAGAAGAAATTCCAAGTCTTGCGCGAACCCTTGTATCTTTCTTCCACAATCCATCAGAATTAGCCACCATTATGTTTTGTATGTAATCCGTGTAGTTCACAGAAACCTGCGTAATCAGATCATCATAATTAAACGCTGTGTCATAAGCCTTTTTCATTACTTGAACTTTATTGGTTTTTTCAACCGATGTTGGGTCTATTTGTATAATGTTTATGTTTTTAACATCTGTCTTTTTCAGATTTATTGTTATGTCAATGATATTTCCTTCCACTGCTTGTGCAGCCTTTTTTGCTGTTTCTATTAAAGTGTCTTTATCAGACTTGTTTGTATATGCATAAACACTGTTAAATCCTTTGAATATTCGGATACCTACGCCATAATCTCTTCCGGACATTGTGCTTTCAACCTTGCCGCCTATCATAACAATGCCGTTGTTTGTTCGGTCTTCAACAAAAATTTCTGCAAAATCACCGCCGGTGGATAAAGCAGCCGTAAGTGTATCTTCAATCAACTTTTTGTTTAACACATAATCACTCCTTTTTTCTAATGTAAGAGTATTTTACCATATTTTCCTTAAAGTATTAATAATTTATTTTAAAATAATTAAAGGGAGCCTTGTTAGCTCCCGCAGATTATTAATAAAATATACTTTCAATTTGTCATTGTTATGAATACACGTAAGTGTCATTACTATGAATAACCCGTTTTAATTGTCATTCTGAGAGCTTTAGCTCGAAGAATCTCAGGTTTTAAAAGATGAGATCACGCAGTCTCGCTGCACAATTTTATTTGCTCCTTACGTCGCATAAAATTGGCGCTCGTTGCGAATGACCTACCGCTATTTTTCAGAACAAACACTCTGAAAAATAGGGTTAGGGCATCTTTCGCTATCGCTTAGGATGACATAAAAAGATTTATCATTATACCAATTTAATTCTGTGGTATGTTTTCTTGCCTTTTTTTATCATCAGCTTTCCGTCTTCGAAATCTGCTTCAGTAACTGCTGCTCCTATATCGTCTATTATTACATCATTTACTGCAACTCCGGCTTGCTCAATAAGCCTTCTTCCTTCGCTTTTTGATTTTATTAATCCCGCCTTTTGCATTAAGTCGATAACAGGCATTCCTTCACCAAGTTCAGAGTTTGTTAACTCTGTAGTCGGTATGTTGTCTGAATCAGCTCCGCCTCCGAACAAAGCTCTTGCCGCTTCTTGTGCATTCACTGCATCTTCTTCTGTATGAATCAGCTTGGTTACTTCAAATGCAAGAACCTCTTTAGCTTTATTTATATCGGAACCTTTCAATGCTCCCAATCTTCTTACTTCATCCATAGGCAAGAATGTCAATAAAGCCAAGCATTTTTCCACGTCAGCATCATCAATGTTTCTCCAGTATTGATAAAATTCATAAGGAGTGGTTTTGTTTCTGTCAAGCCATAAAGCTCCTTTTTCGGTTTTTCCCATTTTCTTGCCTTCGCTGTTTGTCAATAGTGAAAATGTCATTCCGTAAACCTGTTTACCGGCCTTTTTCCTTGTCAATTCAACACCGGCTATAATATTTGACCATTGGTCATTCCCTCCTAACTGCATCTTGCAGCCGAATTTTTCATTTAACACATAGAAGTCATAAGCCTGCATAAGCATATAGCCAAATTCAAAGAATGTTAGACCCTGCTCCATTCTATTCTTATAACAATCTGCAGCAATCATTTTGCTGATTGTAAAATGCACTCCCACTTCCCTCATAAATTCAAGATAATTCAAAGGCAAAAGCCATTCTGAATTTCTTGGCATAAGTGCCTTTTCATCTGTAAAATCAAGAAATTTTTCAAATACCTTTTTGAAGTTTTCAGCATTTTGGGTTATGGTTTCAAATGTCATAACCGAGCGCATTCCGGTTCTGTCACTGGGGTCGCCTATCATGGTGGTTCCGTCTCCAAGCAATGCTATAGGTCTATGCCCGTATTTCTGCATTATGGACATTACCATTATTTGTATGAAGTGACCTATATGAAGGCTGTCTGCAGTTGGATCAAATCCTATATAGAATGTTACGGATTCCTTTTCCAATAATTCTCTTATTTCTTCTTCATGAGTGCATTGCTCTAAATATCCCCTTTCTTTTAATACATCAAAAACATTTCCTTTTTCCATCTAAAATACCTCCGTATATTAATTAAATAATTTTTCTCATAAGCGCAGGGAAATTCACCAATTTATCATAAAAAGGGTTACCTCATCCGAAAGGACGAGATAACCCGTGGTACCACCTTAATTAACTTAAGCCTCTTGCTGATTTAACGGTCAGATAACCCGCTGTGCTTTTACACAGAACTCCGGAATCGTATTTCACACTAAGTGCTGTGTATCTTTCACCACCCGATCCACTCTCTAAGAATTGTAACCAAAGTGTTACTTAATTTCCTTCACAGTTATGATAATGTATTATTGGAATGATAATATAAATTTTAAATATTGTCAAGAAGTAAATTTGTCAATTAAATACAGCCCTTACAGATTATGCTCTAAAAATTAACCTTTTATTAAGTATTTTTGAATAAACTATATATATCTGTCATAAATATGTATTTATTTCTTTTGTATGTAAAATAGTGTAATTTTATTGACACATTTGGCATTCTAAGAAGTTATTGTGGGTTTGTTTAGAGGGTTTACAGTGCTATAATTCAAACATGACGGAAAACTCATTAACAAGTTCTAACGTTTAAAAGGAACAGGGCTTACCTGTTTCCAAAAAAAATCTAAAACTATATAGGAGTATCTTATGAAAAGAAGAATTATAGCATTAACATTAGCTGCAGTAATAGCGTTATCATCAACATCAGCATTTGCTGCAACAACAAATTGCACAACAGTAAATTATAAGTATGAACTAAATAATTTGTTTAAAAATAACAAAAATATACAGTACAAAGTTACTGTTAACGGAAAAGTGGTAGACTTAAAATCAATTGACTGGAAAACGGTTTTAAAACAATATGCACCGGCTGAAAAGCCAGCAGCTACAGTAGAAAAACCGGCT
>DNNJ01000264.1 GCA_003487955.1 Clostridiales bacterium
CCTTTGTGGCGTGAAATATTCAGCATATGCCGATTTAAAAACTCACCTGTTCAGTTGCATCTGTTCTACACCCAAGTTAAGTGTCCTTCTTATCCCCAAAAGCAAGAAACAATTTTAATAAAAGCTGGTCTCTATTTATTTGTATTTAATATATTGTATACATCATCACT
Source organism: Clostridiales bacterium (assembly GCA_003487955.1). Taxonomy (GTDB): domain Bacteria; phylum Bacillota; class Clostridia; order Tissierellales; family Sedimentibacteraceae; genus Sedimentibacter. The sequence goes on from DNNJ01000264.1 coordinate 171, forward strand.
TCACAAAACATTTCGTCTTCAAATATTTACGCTTTTGTTGCTGCTGATGATGTTCCGGGCGGACGCCATATGCTTTTAAATTTTTAATCCTAAGACAATGCGCTTTCGCAACCCAGTGATGCCCATCAGTCAAATTATATACCCGCTCGTAGTAGATATCAGAGATAAACATATAAAATAATCACTCGATTTGATAATACCCCTTATACCACTCCACAAACCTATCTATCCCCTCATTAATACTTGTTTGAGGTTTGAAGCCAACATCTTCAATTAGGTCATCTACATCAGCATATGTCATAGGAACATCGCCGTCTTGAAGTGGTAAAAATTCTTTCTTTGCCTTCTTGCCGATTTTTTCTTCTATGGTTTCAATAAAATCCATAAGTTCAACCGGATGGTTGTTTCCGATATTATACACTTTATAAGGTGCATTACTTGTACCGGGATCTGCCTTTTCCTTGTCCCAGTCCTTATTTTCTTTAGGCGGATTATTCAGCAACCTTATAATACCTTCTACAATATCATCTATATATGTGAAGTCGCGTTTCATTTTGCCATTATTGAACACTTTGATTGTTTTGCCGTTAACTATAGCATTCGTAAACAGGAAAAGTGCCATATCAGGTCTGCCCCATGGCCCGTAAACAGTAAAAAACCTTAGTCCCGTTGCAGGCAATTTATACAAATGGCTATAGGTATGTGCCATAAGTTCATTGGATTTTTTAGTTGCCGCATAAAGGCTGATCGGATGGTCAACATTATGATGAACAGAAAATGGCATATTGACATTCATACCATATACTGAACTGGATGAAGCGTATAGCAAATGCTCAATCTGGTGATGCCTGCATTCTTCCAGCAGGTTTAAAAAGCCCACGATATTAGATTGAATATATACGTCAGGATTTGTTATGCTGTACCTTACGCCTGCCTGTGCAGCCAGGTTAACTACTATATTAATATGCTTCTCCTCGAATACCCGGTTTAAATTTTCTTTATCCTGTAAATCTCCAAGTATAAAGGTGAAATTCTCATATTTTCCAATTATATCCAACCTAGCCTTCTTAAGCGTTACATCATAATAATCATTTAAATTATCAAAGCCTATAACAGTACAACCCTCATCCAATAGCCTTTTTGACAAATGAAAACCGATAAAGCCAGCTGCTCCAGTTACAAAATAGACCTTGTTCTTATCAAGTTCTTTATAATTACTTCTCAAGCTTAAAGCCTCCAATATAAATAGTTCATAGATTCGGCTTCCTTTTTATCAAAAATACCTTTAACATCAATAAGCGGATGATTGTGATTGGAATATAAATTCTTTAACTCTTCCAGTTTGAGTTCCTTAAATTCCTCATGAGGTACGGCGAATATCAATGCGTCCATATCTTTAATGTCTTCCATTGAGGATAACTTCATATTATATTCGTGTTCAAAATCTTTTTTATTTGCAACTGGATCAACAGCACTAGCTCGAACACCATACTCTTCTAGTTCTTTGATAATGTCTACTACCTTTGTATTTCTAACATCCGGGCAGTTTTCCTTAAATGTAACACCAAAGATAGCTACTTTTGCGCCTTTTATCTGGCGATCCGCTTTTATCAAGTTCTTAATGGTATATTCTGCTACATATTTGCCCATATCGTCGTTAATTTTTCTGCCTGACAGAATAATCTGCGAATGATATCCTGTCTGTTCAGCTTTATATGTAAGATAATAGGGATCAACCCCTATACAGTGGCCACCCACCAGCCCTGGATAAAAGTTAAGGAAGTTCCACTTCGTCCCTGCCGCTTCCAGTACAGATTTTGTATCAATTCCCATCTTATTGAAAATAATAGAAAGCTCGTTCATAAAGGCTATATTAATGTCTCTTTGAGAATTCTCTATTACCTTGGCCGCCTCAGCTACCTTAATGGATTCAGCTCTATGTACACCGGCTTCCACCACCAGTTCGTAAACCTTAGCAATAATATCCACTGTTTCGTCATCCATACCGGAAACGACTTTCACTATTGTTTCAAGTCTGTGAACCTTATCACCTGGATTTATCCTTTCGGGTGAGTAGCCAATTCTGAAATCTATACCGCATTTCAAGCCAGATTCACGTTCCAGAATAGGTACACAGATATCCTCTGTTACTCCAGGATATACCGTAGACTCGTATACTATAATAGAGTCCTTGGTGAGATTCCGACCCAAGGTAGTGCTTGCCCCAATGACTGGTGTGAGATTGGGAGTATGATCTTTATTTACAGGTGTGGGGACTGCTACAATATGGAATTTCGCTTCTCTCAGTCGAGTTTCATCGGAAGTAAAGTCCACTGAACAAGCGAGTATAGCCTCATCCCCTACTTCTTTGGTTGGGTCAATGCCTTTTTTATATAATTCAATTTTGGCTTGGTTTACATCGAATCCAATAACATCAACCTTCTTAGAGAAAGAAACTGCTATAGGCATGCCGACGTAACCAAGGCCTACCAAACTAATTTTCTCTTTCTTATTCGCAATATCATTGTACAAATTACTAATCATATGTAACCCTCCCCTATTTAGAACAACTCATTATTTTGTCATTTTCTCCACACCATTCTATTTACAATCTCAGTATAACTCTGGATTACTTTCACAACTTTAGTACTCACGTTTTCATCAATATAGTCCGAGACTAAACCTCCGAAGTCCCCATTTTCTCCCATCGCAACAGCCATATCTACTGCTTGAAGGACTTGCTCTGTAGTAATACTGCCAATAATGAAATTACCCTTATCTATTGCCTCTGGCCGCTCAGTGCTTGTCCGAATACATACAGCAGGGAATTTGAAATAGGATGCCTCTTCCGGTAAGGTTCCACTGTCTGACACTACACAAAAAGCATTTAGCTGCAGGTGGTTATAATCCGAAAAGCCAAAGGGCTTTAAGCTTCTCACATTAGTATGAAACTTGAAACCTCTCTGCTCGATATAATTTGCGCTTCTTGGGTGGGTACTGTATATGACCGGCATATCATACTCCTCAGCCATAATATTGACAGCACTCATTAAAGCAAAAAAATTCTCCTTGATATCAATATTCTCTTCACGATGAGCTGAAAGCAGAATGTATTTGCCTTTCTCTAATCCCAGCATCTCAAGCACTTTACTATTCTTAATCTTCTCTATATTAGCAGTCAGCACCTCAGCCATAGGAGAACCGGTTACATAAGTACGTTCTTTTACTATGCCCTCATAATTCAAATAGCGGCGAGCATGCTCACTATAGCAGAGGTTGACATCAGCTATATGATCAACGATCCTTCGGTTGGTTTCCTCGGGCAAATTCTCATCAAAACAACGATTCCCGGCCTCCATATGGAAGATAGGAATCTTTAATCTCTTGGCAGCAATGGCTGAAAGAGCAGAATTCGTATCACCCAGAATTAGAAGGGCATCAGGGTTGACCTCTGATAGAACTTTATAGCTCTTCGCTATAATGTTGCCGATGGTTTCACCTAAGTCTTTTCCCACCACTTCCAGATAATAATCAGGCTCTCTTAACCCAAAATCTTCGAAAAATATTTGGTTGAGGGTATAATCCCAATTCTGTCCGGTATGAACCAGTATATGATCAAAATATTTATCACATTTTTTGATTATCTCGGATAACCTGATAATTTCCGGTCTGGTGCCAAGTATGGTCATCAGTTTTAATCTTTTTGCCATGTTCAAACCTCCAGGAAATATGTGTCCGGCTTCTCGGGATCGAAGCACTCATTAGCCCACATGATAGTTACCATGTCCGAATCACCTAAGTTTTCAATATTGTGTGTATAGCCGGTGGGTATATCTACTACCTCTAAATTCCCCCCACTGACATGATATTCAATAACCTCATCCGAGCCTACTTTACGAAAGCGTATAACCCCCCGTCCGCTTACCACCAGAAACTTCTCGTTTTTAGTATGGTGCCAATGGTTACCCTTAGTAACGCCAGGCTTAGAAATATTAACTGAAACCTGCCCCCGCTCAGGAGTGCATATCATTTCAGTAAAGCTGCCTCTGTTGTCTACATTCATCTTCAATGGATAACTGAATTGATCTTCCGGTAAATAGCTCAGGTATGTGGCATATAACTTCTTAGAAAATTCATCGGCCATATTAGGAATAGAAAGTTCATTACGACTATGTTTAAAGGAATATATTAACTCCACGATTTCACGCAGATTGATAGTATGCACTATCGGTACAACACAGAAATCGCCTTTACGTATTTCATTTCCATTTAAAGCCTTAATCAACTCTTCCACTACATCATCTATGTAAACTAGCTTCATGACCACATTAGGGTCATTTACCTTAATCGGTAAATCATGAGCGATGTTATGACAGAAGGTTGCTACTGCACTATTGTAGTTGGGACGACACCATTTCCCGAAAACATTTGGAAGGCGATAGACTAAAATCTTGGCTCCGGTTTCTTGACCATATGAAAACAGCAGGTCTTCCCCCGCCTTCTTGCTTTGACCATAAAAATTTTCAAGAGCTGCCTGGACTGATGAAGTTATTAAGATGGGACAGGTATTATGGTTATTCTTCAGCGCATTTAGCAGCTTTGTAGTAAAAACGAAATTGCCCTCCATAAACTCCTCAACATTCTGCGGGCGGTTTACACCGGCCAGATGGAAAACAAATTCACAATCTTTAGTATATGTATCCAAAAATGCTGAATCGGTATCGATATCGTACTGATATATTTCTATACCTTTTAACCTTTCCAGTGTGACGATCAAATTTTTACCGATAAACCCTTTCGCCCCCGTAACCAGTATCTTCATATATATAATCATTCCTCTCTTGAAGCACATGAAGAATTTGCTTAATGCCTCCCGATTCTTCTACTGCTTTCTTATCATTTGGTTTTTACTTGCCTGTTTTCTCCAGTTGCTGAGCTCATCATTTGTGTAGTCAAGCTGTAGTAACTTGTTCTTTATCTCTTCGACACTTAAGCAATAGGTATTGTGTGAATCATATTCTTCTGAAGTGGAAAGACAAATTACCCTCCACAAAATACTTATCATAATTAAGATCCCGCTTATCAGCAGGGACTCGAAAAAATCTGCATATACCGGCTTAAAAAACTCACCTGTTCCGACCGGGTGGTTACAACCATTTCGGCTGTAGGTTCCAGTAGTATTTTCTAGACGTTCTTGCCACTAATCCCACACACTTCCAGCATAGAATGATTAGAAACCATCACTATGTATTTCTATGGTATAAGAGTCATGGACGATCCTGTTTTTATATTGTTTAAGCATATCGTCCTTTTTTTTCATCGCGGGAGAATATGCGGATTTCACCAATATCAGTTATGAGAAAGCGGTCAGGACAGCATGAACAAAACTATCGGTATCTCCAACAATGAGAAGCGTTTTTGTAGGGAAGTCTTCGAGTTTCATTCTTGCTAACTTCTATCTTAATTCTTGTATTTTAACATCATTTTTATCTAGCTATACCACACATTCCTAGAAACTGTCTAAAGGTTTCAATATATTCTCGATAATCAAAACACTTTTCTGCCATATTTCTCGCATTGAGCTTCATCTGATACTTTTCTTTAGGGGTTAGGGATAATGCACGGTATACCGCTGACGAAAAAGCTTCGGGAGATTCATCCTTCACAACCAATCCTGTCTGCCCGTCCTTAATATACATAGAAAGATCACTAGTAAGGTTTGCTATAACAGGTACACCGGCTGCCATGCTTTCTCCAACCTTAGTTGGAAAGCCAGCATTTGCATATCTCTTATTCGGTCGAAGTAATATGCTAAAATCTGCTTTTCTAATTTCCTCCGGAATTTTTTCGAATGGTATCCTATTGTGAACTATTAAGCTTTCGCCAATATCATCAACGACTTTGCGGGATATACCTAAAATTGATATAAGATCACCCATATTAACACCATATAAATCTAATCGAATCTTTTTTCTCACAGTTTTCGGAAGTAAAGCCAAGCCTATAATAGCATTTCCCAAATAGTCCTTCTTACCTGGAGTTCCAGCGTAGACCAATCGTAGTAAATCGTCTGAGTTATAATGCGGTGCTATCCATTTTGTTGTATCCAATACTGTTGGGATACGGATACATTCACATTTATGTTTTTTGTAGTAGCTTTCGAGAAGTGTACTGATCGCAATTATTTTACCAACATGCACATTCATAACACGCAAAGAATAACGGTTTCTCAACAAGCCTAAGAAATTAAGCTTTCCCAAAAACACTTGTTTATCGAACCATTCACAAACACTCTGTATTATAATAGCCTTATTTTTTTGTGCATATTTCCTAATGACACTTTCGAATACTCCAACATAACTAGCAATAATGATAATATGTGGATTCTGACGAGTCCCTAAATAATTATCAATATCCTTAATAAGTTTCTTTCGGGTTCGAAATCTATCACTAAGCTTGGTACAAGAACCAACACATATATTTTGATATGGTATAAGCTCGTGTTCACCCGATTTCTCATATTTAGAGTTAACTCCAAGCATCGCCACCTCATAGTCAAGTTCCTGTAATATTCTACCAAGCATTGCCATGCGAATGGCGTTGGGATGCTCCGCTGAAACAATGTGCTCGCAACATATCAAAGCATACTTTTTCTCTTTTTTTTCTGATTGGAGGATGCTCTTTTCATCAACATCTGTGTTTAAACAACTTTTCATCGTCCCCCCCCTTGAAATATGAAAATAGTATATTGTCGCGCGATATTTGAAAAATAACTAATTCTTAGTAGCAAAAGCATGTTATATATGAAAAGAGTTTTATTATTAAGATTATATTTCTACATTTCATGTTTGCGCTATATCACAAATGTGTTATCTAGTGGGAACAAGTAGTACAGAATATCCATCGCCAGTATTGGTTTGCGTATCTTCCTGTGCAATCCTTTTTAATTTAGTCAGCTCCTTTTGCGCGAAATTAGCTTCCAGCTCATCAGAAGAATCCGTTTCGCCGAAGGCTGTTTCTTGCACCAACAACTCACTTTTTAGGTACCATAAATAATTGCCCTCACATTTCATACTTGCAACTTTCAATCCCGCTTTCGCGGCAACTATTTCTAGGCTCCGGTACGAATGAAGAAAATAATGTTGTGGTGCCTGAATCACATAACTGTCCTTTTTATATCTTTTATACATCGCATTTACGCCCGGAAATACCATAATACACACTCCGCCAGGTTTAAGGCATTTTCTCATAGCGGTTAAACTCTCTGCCGGGTCGTCCACATGCTCGAAGACATCGTGGCTGTAAACTATATCATATTGTTCATCCAAATCAGTTATCCGCTTTTTTTCCACCGAGATACCGTTTGGATAAACCGTATCAAAACTTATAAATGGGTCGATCCCAGATACATGTTCAAATCCGATTTTTCTCAACTGACAAATAAAGGTTCCCGCTCCGCAACCAACATCGAGAATCTTCTTCCTAAAATCCCACTGTTCTTCAAATGGCATGACAGTCGGTTTTACACCTGGTTTAATCTTATTCAGCGCCCATCCTATAACTTTGCTTTTTTGAAAGTAAACATATTCAAATCTCTTGCGCATCAAGTATCGCTCAAGACTAGATTGCTTACCATATGTCAAGTGATGATCAATCCTGAAACTACTATATTTATTGTTATTATACAGTTTGTCTAATTCCTCATATGTGTCCAAAAACTGGACACATCCGCAATTAACGCATTCTCCATATCTATATCTCTGCCGCCCGCTGAACAAAAAATCCAATGGGAAGATCATATATTCGTCATCACCCTGAATAACTGCACCGCATATACCACAAAAGTACAATATATTCACGCCTCTCTGTTTTCGGACTTTTCAATACCTGATTTTCTTATCCCATCTCAAGAATCGAAGCATTTCCCTTTCAGGTTTTCCTCAGCTGTTTTACGTGAACAGTCACTTATCTTTTGCTCTTCTTTAGGTCTCGTCGCCGAGATTTCCGCAACCCTTCGCAAATGCTTATCCACTAGACGGAACTGCAACTCTACCTACATCTGAGGAAAAGAGCATATTGTGATAATTTTCAAACTTATCCTCTCCTTCACCATGTTTGCTATTCATTCCTATAACAAGCAGTCTTTGTGCTTTTAAATGAGGATTTTATATGATTCCAGCAGTAAATAAACTCTGCTTTTTCAAAAAAAGTAATATAGATCGCAATCACAGCTCCGACTACGCAAACAGCGGCAATAGCTACAATTATCCAGGTAAGCCATGTCTGAATGCTTATAAGTTGGATTCTATCGAATACAAAGAATAATACCGGAATGGATATAAGAAAGCATATCCTCATAACTATTTTTTCCCCGTGAAACCAATCAATCTTTTTTTTGCTTATTTTGATACGGTGCAATGTATACGCGGCATAATAGAAAACCACGCCGAGCGGTATCAAGGTATAGTTTATCATGCCAAGAACAGCCGATATAATCACACCTATTATTCCAAATATTACAGCCGCTTTGTACGTCTCTTTAAATATCCCATATACACCCGAAAGAATATGATATGGATAAAATATGCAATGCGAAATGATGTCCATAACAAGAACGATGGCAAGTACCGGCTGAATATAGTCTACATTTATGACTCCCTGGGTATATAACCTTACAAATGGGACATAGAGAAATGCACAGCAAGCTGCGGCCCAAGTGCCAGAAACAATAAACACAAATTGCATTACATTAAAAATTTCATTTGTTTTTTCCCCTTTTTCAGAATTGACTACATTACCAAACGAACCCCCTACCGCATAATATACATAGCTGATAAAGCTTACAAAAAAATTTCTCGGAATACAATAAACCGAATATACACTAGCACTACTCAGACCAGACATGAACGTTATCAGCAGTGTCGTAGAACTTTCGATACCTTGTGTACATATCTGCTGCGTCATCAGATATCCGGCGTTTTTTATTGGCACTAGTTCTTCTTCGGATACCTCTACCAACTTGTCTGCCAAAGTTTTCTTATATATTAAATAAAGTACTAGCACTTTCGTGATATTTCCCATAACGACCGCAACATACATGAAGATAAAATTTAGTTTTAGCGACAAAACAATAACAAGAAGGCCATAATATACGACTTTATCAACGATGCTACCTATGGACATGTAATGGTTGAATTGATGCGAAGAAAACAGAACGTCGTACCAAGCGATAAACATAAATACATTGACGGAGCCAATGGAAAGTATAAGCATGGATAATGCTATCTCTATAAAGGATAGTTCCTGGTTCGCCAGTACACAAGACACAATCGGCGTAACTAGTAGAACTATCGCTATAAATATCAAACCGAGCCGAGTAAAATACTTTTTTGATGAAGCGAGCACGATACTTACGGTCTTGTAGTCTCTCTCTGCTATAGGCTTATACATCATATAAAGCGAAGCACCAAGCATGCCAGCTTGTAAAAGATTAATTATAGATAGTATTTGTATAATGGTAGCTGTTAAACCATTTATGTCAGAACCGTAAGTAAGTATTATCCACCTCGGCATATATAAGCCAAACGCCAAACCTATGACCTGTAAAAGAAACAGATATTTCAAATTACGTATAGAGTTCTTTGTTCTCATAAATCCTCTTTAATACTAACTATTTGTTTTTGTTTGTGGTAATGTAATCCAGCTACCAAATAAATCATTGTATGATTCAGGATAGAATTTATCCATACCACCACCAGGCGATAAGGTCAACTCACCAAAATACAATCGACCGTTGACATTAAAAAAATCGACTCTGACAAAGGGTATATCTTTTGATAATATTTTGCTAATCCTTATTATTTCATCATAATTTTCCGGTTGGGGTATCAGTTTTCCGCTGTTTTTATATTCGCCTCTCTCAAAAGGCATCAAATTCCAGCCAATATCATAATAATCAATAAAATGGGGTTCAATTGTGCCATTAGGTTCGTAAATATTATATTGAACGTAGGAAAACTTTGGCTGCCCGTTAAAGCAGTATGTCTTTATGTCTTGCACATTGTCGCCCAAATAATCTTGGCAGATAATGCGGGGTTTAACATTTTTATAAGGCCATTCCCGCCCTTGGCGATAATAATTAAATCGTAACGCTGAATCGAGCTTAAATATAACTTTCGATTCATCCAACTTTGATTTGTCTTTACATATAATTATGCTTCCTGAATCGTGCGTGCATTTAAGCACAAACTGATCCGGCAAGGAATCAAAATCTATTTCATCTGCATTATTATAAACATTAATAATTGGCAAAATATATTCTTCTCCTATTTTTTCTGCTACATAGCTGTTAACCTCATACTTGTCTACCATCTGCGTGTATTCTGCTCTATGGTCATATAGCTTCAACCATTGGATCTTTTCGTTAAATTTATTGGGATTATAAAGATTTAGTTTTTCTCCAAACTTTTTTTTATAACAAATCTTAAGATAAATCCTGTCCGGCAAAATTGATGTCTTGCCATATGTGACGTTCAGATTATAATAGATAAAACGAATTATTTTATTATTCTTAAAGCTTCTAAGTATATTGTTACCCTTCATCGCTAATCTTCCTTTATAATTATTTAAATATTAGCCTTCGCGTCAAATGAACTGTTGCGTGGATTCAATAGTTCTTTAGTTCAAAAGAAGGAAGTTCAAAGAGGGACAGCGCAATAAAAATAGATATAATAGCAACAATCCCGTTGTCTTCAGGTGTTAATAACCTTGCTAAAATTACCGAGACTATAAATTGCATTCCTAGAACCCCGATACGTTCGACATATTTTATATAATAACCCTGAAACAACTTCTGCTTTTAGTTTTGTTATTATTCATTCACTCACCTATATAATTACAACGGAGGGCACCATAAATCGCCTGCGCTATTTCTACAACAAATGTCACTGTATATTGAGATCATGGTTTTTTCATTTTTCTGTCTATCATGCGTAAGCATCGCATGATTATGGCTATTAATCGAAAATTGCTTTGCAAGGTCGCTATTCTCAAATATTTCACACACATAATGTGCAAGCATATATGGTGCATCATGTTGATATATAAAGCCATCTATTTCATGTTTTATCATATCTTTAACTCCCCCTACATCAGAAGCAACTGATGGAAGTCCAAGGGCCATTGCTTCACCCAAAGAGTTAGGAGAATTTTCAATTGTAGATGGTAACACAAATACATGGCTTTTTAGAAATCGATCACACATTCTCTTTTCATCCAATGGGCCGGTAAAAAACACTTTATCTTCTAAATGATATTTTTTAAGTAATCGATTTAAGTACATTCCATAACTATTTTGCTTAATACGTGCTTTTAGGGTATCTGTGGAAGTAATATTATTGCCTGCGACGTACAACTTAGTGGAAGGAAAGCTATTAAGTATTGCTGGCATTGCCTCAAACATAAAATGCAATCCCTTAATCGGATAAGTGGCCTGGCTTATAAAAATTGAATACTTCTCGCAATTCTTAATACTCCACTGATTTTCATAAAATGAACTTCGAAGCGTACGTGGGCAATGGTAATATTTAATATCTGGATTTATTTGCATCACACATGCTTTATCCCAAGTCGTCCTTCCCTCAACATGTTTCGCTTTCTTTAAGGCTTCAACTTCAAACTTTCCACGGATCTGGAAATTCTTTTGCTGTTTAATAATGTTTTCATGCCGAATTATGTCTCTGAATGTGTAGGCAGTTACAACTCTATGCGGTAATCCTGAAAAGTAATGTTGAGCAATTATAGAACAAAGCCCTTGTATTGATATCAGAACTTTATCTATTATCCCTCTTGATTCACAGACATTCATCATTGCAAGTGTGTGAGGGTATTCAGTACCCCAAATATGAATGATATCAGGTTGAGCCTCTAAAACTATACGGGATAAATAAATCTCTGTCTGCTTATCATACTTTATGACGGCTTTCTTTTGTGGAAATCCAAAATACTTAATACCCTCAATTTCTCCAGAAATTATTGTTTTACTAGATGAAAGGGGAAAAACAATCGTTAATTCTATATCATCATTAAGGCTTAAACTATCTGACAGTCCAACCATCCATCCCCCGCTAGGGTTAATCTTTTCACATATATGATTAGCCACTTTGGGAAGCAATACATTGCATAGCCATAAGACTTTCATAAAATACGATCTTCTCCTTACACTCTCAATTAAAAGGTTACAAACGTTTATTATTCTTGAAGCATTAATTCCCTGTTATTACCATCCAATGCGTAAAAAATAAGCGTGTTAAACAATAATGAATTTAAAAAATTTTCGCTTGCAAGTATTAAGAGCACTGCTCCTATAACGAGGATAACATAGAAGCACAATTTGTTTTCCCCGCATATACGAAAACACAGTTTGATGTATAACAAAACTAATATAAGACCTAAAAATAACCCGTATGAAGCTAACCAATAGGCTATCGTATTAGTATTTGACTTAAAACTCCTGCCAAGTGAATCACCTGCCTGTCTAGCTATTTCGATGTTGTTATTAATTCCAACGCCAAAAAGGGGATTATGGATACTAACATAAAAATCCGCGATTGTAGCATTTATTCTTTCATCAAAAGACCCACCGATATCAGATAATTTCCCAAACACTGAATTATTATAGCTAGCAAAATATATATCGGGATGTAATTGCATACTAATTAATAACCCCATGAATAGAACAATAATAACAGCTATAGTTTTAAAGTGTTTAATATATTTGAATTTATTCTTTATCATATAAGCTATGATTATTAAGCATAAACAAATTAATCCTGTTGTAGACAATGTAGAAAAAATCGTTAAAATAAAAATTAATATATAATTACTGCGTGGAAACTGTTTATTAAAAAATAACTCGAAAATTAATGCTAAATTAATATAAGCTTGAAAAACACCCGGTTCCCAAAAGACTCCAAAGTTCCTGTTAACGCTAATAACAGGAATATTGGTAACCCCCAAATTAATAAATTGTACCCCTGTTGCGTTGGTAAAGTTTGGCAACAAGAGAGAATGTTGTAATATTAATGGTTTGACGATAAATGCAATCAATGAGGCAATACAAAGAAAAAGCATAAATGTTTTAAACATTCGAGTAAATACTTGAAAAGAAAGTAATTCGGTTACAAAAAAGCCGCAAAAAATTAACAAGATAATATGTAAATAAGAACGTACACTGTCGGAATTATATAGCATTGTAGTAATAACCATACCCATAAAAAAAATCAAGAACAAAAATTTATAAAAAGGAATCGATAGATTTGATCTTTTTAGATTAAAATATACATATACTAAAAATAATACAATAAAGCCTATTACCAGAAGTAAAACTTTAGTGGGAATATTAGCCGCGAAATAAGCCGTATCTGTTGCATATACTGTAAACAGTATAATTAATATTCCCCCTATTTTCCCAAGCACTTCCTTGTCTATAGTCAAAGATCTACGATATTTTTTTATTGTCTCTCTATTATTTAGTATAACTGAGTTGTCCATTATTAATATCTCTTTTCCGCTTAGTTTACCTTTTGATTCCACTGCAAAAACAGGGAATTCCACCCCGTAGGGGTTTCAACTAGAAAAAAATGTTAGTGAGCCAATGGCTCAGCAGTTCTTTTTCAACC
>DNNJ01000043.1:0-2636 GCA_003487955.1 Clostridiales bacterium
TTTAATTTGGAAGCTTCTTCCTTGTATTTATCATAGGATTCTTTGCAGATAAAGTCGGTTAGCTCCTTGCTTTTTATATAATTTTTATCTATCTCAATATCCTTTATTTTCCTAAATATAAAACTCTTAATTGAGCTTTCGTTTTCAAAATATTTTACTTTTAAATAATCAGCCGTCCGGTTAACAAATGTATCCAGCTTGTCTTCAGTGAGCAATTCATTTAATTCTTTGGACAATAGAACCTTAACATAATCTTGTGATTTACTTTTTAAAAACACTTGCACAGGTTGTGAAGATAAAATTTTTTCTGCTGAAAGCTCAAATACAGGTAAAATATCTTTTACATACAGCTTTGAAATATAATTCTCAATATTTGCAAGAATAGCAGCAGCATTTTTATTTAAGAAGGCTGCAACAATATCATAGAACTTATCAATTTTGAAGTTGCTTTCTGCTTCAATAATTATATCGCTTACGGTTATAGTATCTAAGCGTTCAATTATTTTTTTGCTTATATCAATGCTCAGCTTTTCCGGCTCCGTAAACTGCCTGATATATGAAATAATCTTGTCGACTATACTGTATTTTTTGCTTAAATTATTGAAATATGTGTTTTTAATCGCATGCAGCAGCTTTGCTTTCAAGCCTTCCGACTCATTAACCACCTCATCTATGGAATCTTCAATAATTCTGTCGATAAGCACACTGTTTTTTTGAACATAGCTGACTAATTGCTCGGTTACATAGGGCAGGTTTTTTTCGATATATGTTTTAAGACTGCTTTCAAAGGCAGGGTCTATTATGGAGTATAAACTTTTATCTATGGTTTTTCCGTAAGAAAATACCGAGCGGCAGAGTTTATATACAATATCATTTTCTGTCATGTATGCAATAAAAACACTTGCTTGCTCATTGTCGAGCTTAATTACATCCTTAATTTGCTTGTTATAAAAAATATTTAATGATTCATTTGCAGCAGAATTAAACCCTGAAAGTATTTCAGAAGAGTAAGCATTATCTGTTGCAATTTCTGCAAGCTTATTTATAGAGTTATCTATTACCGTCATATTTGGGCCAAAAATTTCGCAAAGCTTTAATTCCCTATTGTTTTCATAAAAATACTTTATAGCATTTTCTAAAACGTCAGTGTTTACAAAAATTTCTTTAACAGAAGCATATACTGATTCTATAATATTTTCAGACTGGAGCTTTGTTAAAAAACAACCTGCATCAAAGTTACCGGCAATTAATCCCATTAAGCTTTCTATATTTTCGTTAAGAATTTCTTTAACATAAATATCTGTTTTCCTCATTGTTGAATCAAACCCGTCAACGTCTGAAAATTTGTCACATTTCACAGCCTCATAAAGACAGTTTTCATAGAAATCACAGGTAAGTTTTTCGAACTTGACTTTAAATTCATGGCTGTTAAAGATTTCATGAAGCTTTTCTTTGTTAATTATATCATTTTCAACCATTGAGCTTAAATTTTCTATAAATTCTATTCTTGTTTTTTTAATAACGCCGCCTAATTTCAAAGGAGTATATTCTTTAAAAAGCATATTAATTGCATAGTCATTTGTTATATAACCGGAGGCGCCTCCTAAGATAGCTTGAACTATGTAATTTAGCAGTATTTCATTCATTTCAGTTCACCTTTTGCATTTTGGGTATATTTGTGGACATTCCTCGAACCCGTCGGTGTGTCCTCCCAATTCGGGGACATTCCTTCTGACTTACCTCATAGACTTTCCACGGGAAGGTGTGTCCCCATACCTTTTTTGAATTATAGCACTTAAGAAACAAATATGCAAAATACATTTTGGTGTGTCCACATACCTTGCTATTACCAACAATGTAAAATTATATTGATTATTCTTGAAATCTAATGTAAAATAGAATAAATAAGCACAACCCATAGGAGGAATAAAGTTAATGAAGACATATAACGCAGACAAAATTAGAAACGTTGCCTTACTTGGCCACAGCAGCTGTGGCAAAACTACAATTACAGAAGCTCTATTGTTAAATACAAAAGTAACAAACAGAATGGGTAAAGTAGAAGACGGAAATACTGTATCCGATTTTGATAAAGAAGAAAAAGAACGTCAAGTTTCAATTGGAGCATCAGTTATACCGATTGAATGCCAAGGTACTAAAATTAATTTCTTAGACACTCCCGGATATTTTGACTTCGTCGGCGAAGTTTATGGAGCGCTTAAAGTTGCAGATGGTGCAGTATTAGTTATCGATGCCAGCTCCGGAATAGAAGTAGGAACAGAGAAATCATGGAAATACTTGGAACAAAGAAATATGCCTCGAATTATTTTCATTAATAAATTAGATAAAGAGAATATTAAATTTGATGAGCTACTTGATAATTTAAGAGATAAATTTGGAAAGAAAGTAATTCCGTTTACTCTTCCCATAGGCAAGGGAGAAAACATTGACGGATATATGGATATATTGAAAGGACAAAGCTATATAGATTCAAAACCGGTTGAAACATTCCCGGACACAGCAGCAAAGGCAGAGGAATTGAAAGCAATTCTAATGGAATCTGTTGCTGAAACAGATGAAGAATTACTTGAAAAATATTTTGAAGGCGAAGAATTTACAGATGAAGAAATTCACAC
>DNNJ01000043.1:2888-16101 GCA_003487955.1 Clostridiales bacterium
GCATTAAAAGGATTGGGCTCAGATATGCTGATGAACACAGTTGTAGAATATTTACCGAACGCCTTGGATGCGAACTCACTAAAAGGAAGCCCGGCAGAACCATTATCCGCATTTGTATTCAAAACCATCGTTGACCCCTTTGTAGGTAAAATTTCATTATATAAAGTAATGTCAGGCAAAATGAAAAAAGACACAGATGTTTACAATGCAGACAGTTCTGAGTCAGAAAGAATAGGCAGCGTTTTTTCCTTAAGAGGAAAAGAGCAAATAGAAGTTTCCGAAGTAGAAGCAGGCGATATAGGAGCTACCTCTAAGCTGCAGCATTTTAAAACGGGTG
The DNA here is from genome assembly GCA_003487955.1 of Clostridiales bacterium. GTDB lineage: Bacteria > Bacillota > Clostridia > Tissierellales > Sedimentibacteraceae > Sedimentibacter. The sequence continues at coordinate 3,226 of DNNJ01000043.1, forward strand.
ATACTATTTCACTAAAATCGAATCCTGTAGTTTATGATAGAATTGATTTCCCGAAACCATGCTATTTTATGGCGATTACAGGAAAAACAAAAGACAGTGATGAAAAAATAGGCACAGGGTTGCAAAGACTTAACGAAGAAGATCCTACATTTTCAATAGAAAGAAATATTGAAACAAAAGAGCTTGTTGTAGGCGGACAAGGAAATATTCAATTAGATGTTATTGCAAGCAAGCTTAAGAATAACTATAAGGTAGATGTTGACCTTAACGCTCCAAAGGTTGCCTACAGAGAAACAATTAAAGGCAGATCAGATGTTCAGGGGAAACATAAAAAACAATCAGGCGGCGCCGGCCAATATGGAGATGTTCATATAAGATTTGAACCATCACAGGAAGAATTTGAATTTACGGAAGAAATCTTCGGAGGCTCAGTACCGAGAAACTATATCCCTGCAGTAGAAAAGGGACTTAGAGAATGTCTTGACAAGGGCGTATTAGCAGGATGTAAAGTTGTTAATATTAAAGCAACATTGTATGACGGCTCATACCATGATGTTGACTCAAACGAAATGGCATTTAAAATTGCAGCATCATTAGCCTTCAAAAAAGGTATGATGGAAGCAAAACCAATTCTGCTTGAGCCCATTGCAAAGGTTGAAATCAACATTCCCGATGAATACTTGGGAGATATAATGGGTGACATGAACAAGAGAAGAGGAAGAATCCTTGGTATGGAACAGCAATTGGACGGAAGTCAAATTGTAAAGGCAGAAGCCCCAATGGCTGAAATGTACACATATGCAATCGAGCTTAAGTCAATGACTCAAGCAAGAGGCACCTTCGAAGTTGAATTCTTAAGATACGACGAAATGCCATCTAACTTAGCCGAAAAGGTAATTGCTGATTACAAGGCAGAGAATGAAAATTAAACAACAAAGAATAGATTGAGGTTCTATTGAAATTATGACAGGACGAATTTATTGCTTAACACAATAAATACGTCCTTATTTAATTGAAAAAATAAAGCATTTTTATCAATTAAAACAAAAATTTAATAACTACCGATACATAATGTATGTTTGAAAAGTGATTTTTATGTCGATAAAATCTCGATTATCTATATTGAAATCTATATTAAATCGTGATAAAATTGAGATATAATTAATACGGGGTGATAATATGGACTATAGGGAGAGTTATACAACTGAACTAAAGGAAGTAATAAATACTGATTTAAAAAAAGAAGTTATAGCATTTGCAAATGCGGATGGCGGAGAAATTTATGTAGGTGTTACAAAGCATGGGAAAGTAATTGGTGTGGAAGATGTTGAGTTTGAAATGGAGCGTATAAGTAATATGATTCGTGATGGTATAAAGCCTGATTTAACTTCATTTACATCAATAAATGAAATTAAGCATGATGGTGTAACAATAATTAGAGTAACTGTTTATAGGGGCTCTAAAAGGCCATATCATCTTAGTGATAAAGGATTAAAACCAAGTGGAGTCTATGTTAGGCACGGCGTAACTTCTGTACCTGTCAGTGATGAAATGATTCGACAAATGATTAAAGATAGCGATGGAACGTCATTTGATAAAGTGCGTTCAATAAATCAAGAGCTAACATTTAGTTATGCAGAAAAATATTTCAGGGATAGTAGCGTCTCTTTTGAAGAAAACAATAAAAGAACATTAATGCTTATTAATGATGATGGCTATTATACTAACGCAGCGCTATTACTTTCAGATCAATGTGAACATACAATAAAGTGTGCTGTTTATAACGGTACCGGAAAAATTAACTTTCAGACAAGAAAGGAATTTGCCGGCTCCATACTTAGACAGGTAGATGAGGTTTATGAGTATATCAATCTTTTTAATAATAAAAATTCAACTATAGATAATTTAAAAAGAGTAGATCATCTTGACTATCCAGAGTATGCTATACGCGAAGCTCTACTTAACACAATAGTTCATAGAGATTATGATTATTCAGGAAGTATATTAATTAATATATTTGATGATAGAATTGAATTTGTGTCAATTGGTGGTTTAGTAAAAGGACTTACTCTTATTGATATAATGGGAGGAGTATCACAAACTAGAAATACGATAATTGCTAATATTTTTTATCGTTTAGAATTGATAGAAAGTTATGGGGCTGGAATACAGAGGATTATAGAAAGTTATCAAGGTAATAAAATACAACCGTTATTTTCTCCCGCACCGGCTTCTTTTTTAGTCGTATTACCAAACCAGAATTATATTGTTGAGAACAAAAGGGAAGAAATTTTGAGTAATGAGGACAAAGTTATGAATCTTTTAAAAAGAAAAGATTATATAAATAGACGTGATGTAGAAGAAATTCTTGGGTGTTCTGCTTTCCCCGCAACAAAGGTCTTGAATACACTTATTAAGCAGGACAAAATTTTAAGAATAGGTTCTGCTAGAGCCACAAGATACATCTTAAAGAATTAGGAGGCTAACAATGTCCATCGCGAAAAAAATAGAAGAATTATTAAAAGATGAGTTGGGACCTGAAAATATTAAAACAGTGATTGACTTAACTGAGTATCTAAAGTTTAAAGAGGGACAAAGTATATGGTGCAAAATAAACGAATCAGAAAAAGAATATATTTCAGAAGATGAACGAAAACATCTTGATGAGTTAAAATCAAGCAGCGAGTTTATTTTTAGACATAATCTACATTTTATTTAAAAAGAATAAATGGGAATTGGCTAATCGATAATGTAAAAAATTAATAAAATTATTTTTAAATGGACAATGATGCGAAGTAATATTTAAATATTCAGAAATAATAATAAATACTTATATCTAGCTAACTATTCGTATGACCTAATATCAGCTCCAAATGTATATAAGATATCTTTATCCTTTATATATAACGTCGTATCAGTAGAGGATATGGGGGCAATATATGAAATTAAAAAAGGAAAATCGCATAAATAATTCAGTCGTATTAGTATCTGTTATGAGGCTTACAATAAAATTTTTATTGAAAAGTAACGACAAAAGCGTTACAATGTTATTAAAAGGAGATGATTAACATGGAAAAGACTACAACTTTAAATTTAAGAGTTAATCCTGATGTAAAAAGAAGAGCTGAGGAAGTCCTTTCACAGCTCGGCATACCTATGTCCACAGCGATAGATATTTATCTGAAGCAAATTTCAATGACAGGTGGAATACCTTTTGATGTAACGCTGCCGAAGGTACCGGTTTCTGTAAATACCGATTTGATGACAATAGACGAAATTCATGCGAAGTTAAAAGAAGGATACAACGATATCGAAAAAGGCAATGTACAGGATGTATCTGATGCCTTTCAGAGATTTAGGAAGACACACGAATGAAGCGGTATAAGGTTCAGATAACTGACAGGGCACTTTCCGATATGGAAGAGATTTATAATTATATTGCAGAGCAACTACAAGTGCCAGAAACGGCCATGGAACAGTATAACAGAATAGCTGATGCAATCGAAACTCTTGATGCGTTTCCAGAACGCATCAAATTAATGGAGACTGAAGAAGGACGCGTGCTAGAGCTCAGGCAAATGCCTGTGGATAAATTTTCTGTATTCTTCCATGTCAGAGAAGGGCGGGTAATCATTACAAACGTTTTATTTAGTTCAAGCGATATAGCCAAACGTTTACGTGATTCATAAAATCCATCTAGAGAAGAAAAAAATAGAGACAGCTAAAAACATGTTAAAAAATGGATTGGGCATAGAACTGATTAGAACGGTATCAATTACATCAGGTAACATACCCTTATAGGGATTGAGAACAAAGGGGAAGAAATTTTGAGTAATGAGGACAAAGTTATGAATCTTTTAAAAAGAAAAGATTATTATAGCCAAGAAGAGTTGTTGAAAGAGTTGGATATTGAAGATGATGAAATATAATATTTCATATGAAAAAAGATGCTTAAAGTATTTAAAACGGCTTGACAAAAACACTCAGTTAAGAATACTTAAAGCAATAAACAACTTACAAAAAATAATAACGTCTATTACTATTACACAATCTAAGTTGCAAAGCTCAAAAATATCGTCAGCAAAAATGTTGACGATATTTTTACACTTATGTGTAAGGTTATTTAGCAATTGAGTGTCTAATAAAGTAAAGGAGGATTATGAATGGGCAGAAAAATGCTGACTGAAGAGCGCTTTAATAATTTAATTGATAGGTATGGTACTGAAATTCTTTTACATTTTTTAAAAGATAATCATTGACAATTTGGTTTATTGGGTATAGACTTATAATGCAAGGTCTATTTTGAATAAACCAAGGAGGGTTATCATGAAGTATTATAAACTTGCAGAAGCAGAAGAAAAATTTGCAGAATTAATCTGGAATAACGAACCAATTGGTTCTGGTGCCCTTGTGAAATTAAGTGAAAAAGAAATGAATTGGAAAAAGTCTACAACATATACAGTGCTAAAAAAGTTATGTGAAAAAGGCATTTTTCAAAATGAAAATGCTGTGGTATCATCCGTAATCACAAAAGATGAATATTATGCCAATCAAAGTATACGTTTTGTTGAGGATACTTTTGGAGGATCATTGCCGAAATTTCTAACATCGTTTATCAGTGGGAAGAAATTAAGTAATCATCAAGCTGAAGAGTTGAAAAGATTGATTGATGAACATAGGGAGGCGTAGCAAATGGACGCACTATTTCTTACCGTATTAAATATGAGCCTTAGGGCAAGCTATGTAATTCTTTTTGTAATAGTGATTAGATTATTTCTGAAAAAGATACCAAAGACTTATTCATATGTTCTGTGGTTTGCAGTGCTGTTCAGACTGATATGTCCATTTTCCTTTGATAGTATATTCAGCTTAATTCCTGACAATGTAAATATTCCGCAGGATATTGCCTATTCACCAAAGCCGGAAATCAACAGCGGTATAACAGCAATCGATAGTGCAGTAAACAATGTACTGCCATCGCCCGTTAATCCGGCAGCAAGTGCTAACCCCATGCAAATATGGGTTGCAATTGGAGAAGCAGCCTGGCTTATCGGTATAGCGGTACTTATCATTTACAGTGTTTTTGCTACTGTAAAGCTATATCGCAATTCAAGGAATGCAAAACATTTAAAAGATAATATTTACATTATTAATGGATATAAAACACCATTTGTTTTTGGTATAGTTAATCCGAAAATCTATCTTCCCGACCATCTTTCGGAAAGTGAAAAGTCCTATGTATTATTACATGAACAAACACATATCAAACGATTGGACCACCTTGTAAAATTAGCTTTCTTTATAGTTACATGCATTCATTGGTTTAATCCCCTTGTATGGATTGCTTTTTACCTAATGGGGGAAGATATGGAGCTTTCTTGTGATGAAAAAGTAGTAAAGCAAATGGGAAGCAGTATAAAAAAGGAATATTCAACTTCACTTCTTTCCATGTCAACAGGAAGGAAAATTTTAGGAGGAAGTCCTATAGCTTTTGGAGAAAACAATACTGAAGGCAGGATTAAAAATATATTGAATTATAAAAAGCCCGGATTGTGGGTTTTAATTGCTGCTTCGATAATTATTTTTATATTTATTGTAGGGCTAATAACCAATCCTAAATCTAATGAGGCAACTACTACCGATAGAAGACCAATGATTATGGTAAATGGTGAGTTGTATTTGGATACAGGAATAGAGGTTTCTGTTGAAAAAATAGATGAAGGTGCAATTATCGATGAAATAAATTCTTCTGTTGACCAGTCAGAGAAACCAACTGAAGATGGTCAATCTAACTTTGGAAACATAGGTGCTTCGTATGCTTATTTTGAGGATGGTATTGTTGTGTTATTAAATAATGAGTGGTTCCTTTTTGAGAAGGAAAATATTCCTCAAGAATCTGTTAAAAAAAGATTTTATATAATGACTGCAAATGACGGTGCTCCGCATGGTTGTGAATATGGAACTACACGTGAAGTGGGGGAAATTGATACACTTGAAATGTTATCTATGTTGGAAGAGCTACAAGGCTTTATATTTGATGAAGATTATGTTTCTCAACAATATATTGAGTTTCATTTTTTAAATGAAGAGCCAAAGGAAGTTAATTTGCAGTATATAACAAAAGATGGGTTGCAAACCGAGTACCCTATTGACGATGAAACATATAGAATAAAAGTGCCTGCCAATGTTGGTGTTCATAGCTTTTTTGCTGATATTACATGGGATAATCAAGAAAAAGAAACTGTTTTTTTTGATATAACAATTAGAGTAAATGAACTTACAAACTATGAAAAAATAAGTGCATATTTAAAAGAAGAATCCATTAATGCTTTTTCTCCGTATTACGAAATATTAGATTTTATAATCTCTGATTATAAGGAAGAAGTTGTAAATGGAAATGTCGAAGCTGTTTTCCACTATAAATTAATAACTAAAAACTATATTTCTTATGCTTATTTAAAATAGGGGGTTGTTATCATGAAAAAGGTAATTTTGTTTTTATTAGGACTTACTCCTCTTGTGTTGGGTTTTCTAATGAACTCTTGGATGATGAAAAATCAAAATAGTGTTTTACCATTTAAATTAATAGGAATTATATTTCTCCTATTTTGGGTAATGGTAGGATTTATGACTTGTAAATTTGAAAGAACACCATTGAAATCAGCAATAATTGCTAACTTACCTGCTTTTTCAATGCTTTTATTTATACTGTTTCAGGAAATAATATTGGGACGATATTGGATAAGTATGTTTGGAATTGCTACACAATTTTATTACTTAGCGTTGGTTAATATTTCTTCTTCTATTGTTGGATTCCTTGGATTTGGAATATATTTTTCAGTAATAAGCTTAATTTCATTTTTATTTATGTTTGGTTCTTATTACTTAGGAAGTTATTTCAAAAATCGAAAAAACACATAGTAAACTGTATCTTTTGATTGAGTATTTTATAAAATACTCAACAGTAAAATATTCATAATTTGCTGACGGTTTCTCTGATAAAGAGATAAAAAATATTTTGGAAGGATAAAATTATGTCAATAATACCATTTGTTTGTTTGGGCATTGGGATAATGTTTGGATTAATTGTAAAAAAAGAAAAATTTTTTGTATATTCCGATAAAATATCCACATTTGCTTTAGTATTACTAATGTTGGTTATTGGTTTAGGAATCGGGCTTGATAAATCGATAGTAGACAATATTATAAGAATAGGTTTAAATTGTGCAGTTATTACAATAGCTGCCATTGTCTTTAGTGTGCTTTTAACATTTATCGTTGAGAAGACAGTACTTCCTTTGGATAAAATTGATTATGATTTAATAGAAGAAAATATACAATTAGATGTTAATGATAAAGATAGTGAATTATTTAAAGATGAAGAATATAAAAAGGGAAGTAATCTTGTATGGATAATGCCTGTCAGTATAATTATGGGACTTATAGCAGGTGTATTTCTAAGGCCTATAATAACCCCTTCGGTTACAGATTTCTTTTTTACTATAGCATTAATAGTTTTGTATATTTGTGTAGGTATTTCTCAGGGAGCAAACAAGGAAGTATTTATTTATTTACAACTTATCGGAATTAAAATTGTTTTGATACCCACTGCAATCATGTTTGGAAGTTTAATTGGAGGCATAGTTTCGGGGATTATACTAAGATTGCCGTTACATATTTCGACAACAGCAGCAGCTGGTATGAGCTTTTATAGCATAACTGGTGCCTACATGACACAACAGTACGGCATAGAAATAGGTACTTATGGTTTTATAGTAAATATAATGCGTGAATTCCTTACTGTTCTTACAATGCCGTTGTTAATTAAAATAAGTCCGGGGGCGCTGATTGCCGGAGGTGCAGCAGGGGATATGGATACAATGCTTGCACCGATAACAAAATTTGTAGGTATAAGATTAAGTTTGGTTACATTATTGACTGGAATGATTCTTACTTTTGTAGTTCCGATACTTTTACCTTTTGTTTCAATAATCTTTCAATAATAAGAATGATGAGACTTTTATGGATTAATATAGATAATGTGTAACAATAGAAAAGTATATGGATGAAAATCGAAAAGTAATGGGGGTAAATTAATGAAAAATAAAAGGAGTATAATTGCTATTTTTATAGTTATTTTATTGATTGCTTTTTTATGGATTGGCGGAATTATACCAAGTCAAATCGGGAAAATCTCAGCAATTAATTATGTACAAAAAAATTACCCCGACAGAAATTTAAAGTTTTTAAGGATGGATTTTTCATCAGCGCATGGTGATTATTTTGCTATGTTTGAAGATGAAAATGACAAAACTTATGCTTTTCAGATGCTGGGAAAATACTTGCCTATAAATGTTTGGAATGACCCATTTAAATCGACAATTAATGATTAGAGAAGTAGTGAACATAATTTATATAATATGTCGCAATTGTAAAATTATGTGACATAAAGATTTATATTTAAAGAAAAAAGATAAGGGAAAACATTGTGAGGTACCTGAAGAAGAAATAGTAGCTTATCAATTTGAAAAAACTCTAAAAACTTAAGAAAGATGAAGTGAGGAAGGTAGAGTCTAAATACAAACTATTCTCTGAATAGTTAGTAATTTACAGTTCAGAATCAGAATGTAAAAGACAATGGAGTTGTAGAAAAGAAAAAAGCAAGGCAAAAAATTAGTTTCTATAAAAAGAGGTCAATTATGAAAAATGAAATAGAAAAAAATTGGGATGAAATGTCCAAGGCATATGAAGACTTTACAGAAGATGAAGATTCATACAGTTATACTATTGAATGGCCATGTATTAAAAGGATGCTACCAAGCCTGCAACAGAAAAAGATTTTAGATTTAGGTTGTGGTACGGGACGTTTTGATTTCCTTTTTGAAAAAGAAAATCCGTTTTCTATAACAGGAATTGATATTTCGGAGAATATGTTAAATATTGCAAAAGAAAAGGCTGCTGATAGAGGTTCGAAAGTTGAGTTTATTAAAGGCGATATAAGTAATTTTAATACATATATTGATGGAAAATTCGATTTCATATTTTCGTCTTCAACATTCCACTATATTAGTGACCTTGAAGGACTGTTTAATAATATTTATAAAGCGCTAAATGAAAAAGGCATATGTATTGTTTCTATGATGCATCCCGTTTATACAGCACAATATCCTGTTGATAGAAACGGAGAATTTCCATCTGATGATGAATGGACTGTAAGGTATTTAGATAAGAGTAAAAGGGCATATATTCAGCCTTGGATAGAGTACAACGATAGCATTAAAGATTATTTAAGCACAAGTTATCATTATACGTTCGCTGATTATTTTAATGCAATCATCGGTGCCGGATTAAAGATTGAAAGAGTAGAGGAGCCATACCCGCCGGAGAAATGGAAACAAGGTAACTATGATCGTTATAATGCATTTATTGAAACTCCAAGTTATTTGATTATAAGATTCTCTAAATAATTTAGTGTAAAAAGATTAATTCACAATTGTAGGAGAAAAAATCTATAAGAAGAATGTTTGGCATCTTCCGCAAATCAAATGTAGATTAATTAGAAATTATCTTTTGGAATTCGAAAAATCCCGGTATGAAATACCGGGATTAGTTCTATATATTTCCTTCTAAAAATCTCTGTAATATTACAGCTGTTTCTGCCCTGGTGGCGTTACCCCGGGGAGCAAGAGTATCCTCACCTCTTCCTTGGATAAGTCCTTTTCCAACTGCCCACTGTAGTGCAGGCAATGCATAATCTGATATCATGCCGCTATCCTCATAGCCGGACAAATCTGCTCCAATATCTATAACACCGTTGTTTTTATATAGGTAGTATCTGTATAGAATGGCTGCAAATTGTTCTCGGGTTATACTTTCATTTGGACCAAATAATGATTGGTTGATACCTAAAACTATACCGTTTTGTTGCGCCCATGTTACAGCATCATAATAATAATCACCCTGTTCAACATCTGTGAAATTACCGCTTGCCGCGGCTGGAAGGTTTTCTAATCTATGAAGTATTGTAACAAGCATCCCCCTTGTGACTAATAATTCAGGTTCAAATGCATCGGTGCTTGTTCCAATCATAAGCTCATTTTCCAACACAAAATTAACCGCATCATAGAACCAATCTGTATCATTGACATCCTTAAAGGGATTTATATAATCCTTCGGCTTTTTAGCATCTTTTGGCTTATCAGAAGTATCTTTGCCATCATCCGGCTTATACGGTATATACGCTGCATCAAATGAAGCACCCCCACTATTAAAGTCAAATATCGTTGCGAAGGTTTCTTCGCCGCCTACAGTCAATGTATTTTTGCCGCCGAATTGTTTTGTCTCAATTATACTACCGCTTTCATTCTTCAAGCTTACTACAATATTTCCGCCTTTTAATTCATTCATGGAATTATTCGTAAACTGAACCTGTACTGACGCAGCCTGAGCGGAATTCATTCGGCTTACTAAAGTAACCCTCTCCATGTTTTTGCTTATAAGGCTTTTAATTGTAATATAGTCCCAGTCATTGGATAAATCAAAATCTTTAATTTCTTCACCATTTTCTTCTATCACTGCATTAATAAATATTCGGACCCCATTATCAGGTATCTCACCTTCCTCATTAAGTATGCCTTGCAATGCTTCCTCATTTAGCAATATATTCTTGCTGTACATACCGCTGTTAATCATATTAAAGGAATCAGCATCGGATATTATTGCGCTTGCAATCGGCATTGCTTCAGAGTCAGGGCTGTCGTATGCATAAAGTTTTATTATGTGTTTGCCTTCTGTCAGTTTGGAGTAAGTATTATTGTGAAGCATTATGCTGAGTATTCTCTCTCTTTGCGCTTCCTTAACAACATCAATGCTATATATGCCCACATCAGGAATATTTAGCTTAATTGTACCTGTAACTTTATCCGAAGATGAAGGATATTCTGCAGTAATAGAATATTCAGGGTCTACAATTGTCTCGGGAACCGTGTATAATATATTGATATCTTTGTACTGTCCGGGTATGATATAATCGCTGTCTGCAAACTTGTGAATTATTCCTCCAAATTCAATACTTACATTATCTATTGGTTCAATTCCTTTGTTATATAGTCGAAACATAAAGGGCATTTTATTGCCGGGAAGTATATCATTATGGGTATAATATATTTGTTCAAGTGATAGTTTATTTGAATACTCTGCCTGTCCATAAATTATATTGCTGAGTCTTTGGTCTGTATTATAATCAGTTGTTTGAAGCATAAAATTGATTTTTTCCGTATTATCAACATGCGAATCATAAAAGTCAATTGAAATCTTTTTATCAAGTTCTAAAAGCTTAATTTCAGGAGAAACTATAAAACTTTCATCCTTATATAAAAATCTTCTGCCCCATAATGAATGGCTGTAATTACCTTCGGAGTCAAATTCCGCTTGCGCCCAAACGATTGACAAATCCTCTAGTTTTTCTGAGCCCTTTGGAAATTTGAAACCGCTGTAATCCACTGTATCCGAGCTTTCAATTTCAGCTTCAAGATGAGAATAAATATTACCATTTTCGTCAATAGCTGCAATTCTAATTACACTTTTTCCTTTAATTTCATCTATGCCTATTTCAGTAACTGAATTCCACGCTATAACGAAGCGTTCTTCGCTATCGGGGAATTCTACAGATGTTATCTGAGGAGTTTCATCTCCTTCCTCACTGTTAGTTAATCTTATATTATTTAGTATGCTGCCATCCTTATCTATTATAGCGCAATATATTTCAGTGTTATCAGTATTGCCAATTGTTACCTCATATGTTACTGCTGAAGTTCCATTTGAAAGCATCTTTATATTATAGCTATTTATGTTGTCAATACTTCCGTCATACAGGCATTTTTCCTCGCTCCATTCACTGCCGTTATATATGCGGTACATTATATTATCTCTGTTTTCAATGCTCAAATGACTTTCAGTCTCGTCTTCACTGCCCGAATCTACTCCTGCATCGAAGCTTCGCCATGCTACTATGGCTTTATTTCCGTTTGTAGCAACTACGGGAGACATATCAGCCATTGAATTTTCAGTCAAACGTTTTGTAATGAATTTTGAACCATCGTATATACCAGCCATGATTTCCGTTCCTGACATCATATGTAGTATATCCTCATTTGTAGCTTTGCTGCCTGGGCTTAGTTCCATATCTGTTATAACCCGTGTCCAAGCAACTGCTGCATTATCAGCAGTACCATCAATCACTGCATCTAAATCCGCATAGTCGGAAGAATTAATTGGTGTTCCTTCAGGGAATACTCCATCTGATTTTAGCGAAAAACACGCGGAAGCTTCATTTAATTCAGTACTGTCCATATCTGATATATATACCATCATTTCACCATCAGTGCTAAGTACCGGATTTGAATAAGGATATGCATTTGTTTGAATAATATTAGTACCGCCTGCAAAAGCCCTTCTTGCCATGAACAAATTCCAGCTTCTTTCATGGGCTAAATATGACCTGTCTTCAAAGGTTGCTTTTCTGTTGTCTGTTTCATCATTAAGGTTAAAGCCGACACTCCTTAATCCCATTAGCTCATATTGTTTTCTTATGTTGTTGTAGTCATTAAATGTCCAAGATTTGCTTCCTTCTCCTATTTTATATGTACCTTCAACATTTATAAGTACAAGCTTTATTTCGTATTCAATTCCTGTTTCACCTGCTAATGTTATTTTTTGACCGTTAATGTTTTTGTTTTCGCTTTTTAGCCATAGATACTGTTGGTCAAGTGATACTTTTCCATAAACCCCTGCCTTTAAGCTCACAATTTTATAATCACGTCCTACACCTCCAAACCCCCTGATGTAAATGTAGGGCTGGAGCTCTGTGATATAAGT
>DNNJ01000043.1:16279-17005 GCA_003487955.1 Clostridiales bacterium
GCTGGAGCTCTGTAATATAAGTGGTACCTTTACCGATTCCGTCAGATGCCGATTTTAAATTCAACTGACCTGCTCCTCCTGCCAAGAACTCCGCTGTTACCGGAACAGGTCCTATCCATGTATTGTATATTTTTTGATAATGATATCCTCCGCCTATATGCACAAATGATTTTAACACAATAATTTTCCACTCTTCATCATCAATATCATAAAATATTTCACAGTCAAAATACGCTCCGCCGCCGTATACTTTGTTATTAGACCCATAACCGCCCATGTAAGCATCCATGTATCTTTCGCTGTCTTTTATGAAATCGCGGTCATATGTTTCATAGCTTGGTATATAGTCATATAGCATAGATGCCTTCTCGTCTCCGCTGTAAACCCCGGACTTCATATATCTGCTTAACTCTCCTACTCCCATCATTATAACCCCTTTAAATACAAGGGGGTTGTCTGTAGGAGTTATTTCAAGACGCAGCTTATCGGAGTCTACTGAAAATCCGCTTATATAATTTAGTGATGTCTTAATATAATCTGCTTTGCCGTCTGTATCAATCAAAGAGGACCCTTTAATTGAATCCCTGACGTCTTGTCCAAGTTTTTTAAGTCCCCCTGTTTCCAAAGAGCTTATTTCAATGATATCATTTATCCGGCTGACACGGTAATTTGTCGTAAGATTTATAAGCTCAAGCCCATCTGCACCCTTTACAGTAATCAGCATAT
>DNNJ01000162.1:0-176 GCA_003487955.1 Clostridiales bacterium
CTAACCGTAGCCACTAAAGCGTCGGTAGTTTCCCATGTAAAAGTCTGATTTGTGGGACTTGCAGTAATTTGAAACTCCTCGCCTTCTATCAGTTCTATTGTAGAATTGGTGGTGTAAATAGTATATTCTACATCTCTTTCCGGACCATAGCTACAAGCTGAAAGCATCAACAAACC
>DNNJ01000162.1:410-956 GCA_003487955.1 Clostridiales bacterium
TGCCAGATATAAAATTCTATTCATATTTTTTTAGCTTTTATCAGTTTTTAATTTGTCATTTATCTTCTATTCGGATCAACCTTTCTTCCACTTCTCTCCATCCTGTATAGCTTCCATTGCTATTCTTAAGTCGAAAACGGTAGTTCAAATAGAAAACTTTCTGCTTACTTGTGCCTTGTAAAAGATCAGGGACATATCTGTTGTAACCATTTACTTTATCAAGCATTTCAACTTCCATAGAACCATAAGGAGTAACCAAAAGTGTATTGTCTTCCTTTATCTGTACCACAACCGATAGTCTCTCAATGTCGGCAACGGAAGTACTACTTCCATAGGTTTCGTTTCCAATAAACATCCTAACCTTATCCTTTTCAAGAGGTTGCACTAACTTTGTACCACTCAGTACAGTGGTGGGATTGGTCATGGTGCCACTTTTTGCATAATAAGTGGGCACTAATTGTTCGGCATAATCATTTTCAATGGCTACACGGAATAGGACATCACTTTTCTCCGGATTCACATCATAATTTGAAACACTTTTTATTT
>DNNJ01000162.1:1204-6593 GCA_003487955.1 Clostridiales bacterium
TATTTTCAGAGGAATGAAATAAATTGAATCCGGGGACAAACCTAACGCGCGAACTTTCACAGGCATTCTTGCGTAATGATAATCTGAATTTGCAGGTAGTGTTACCGAATATGAATCTATTGTGTACCTATCTGCGGATAATAATCTTGCGTACTCACTCTGGTAATTATAGTTCAGACTATTAAACTTATCTAACATCACTGGATTAGGTTCGAGAGTTACCGTGATATCCTTTTCATTGGTGTTTGAACCTCCGGTTCCTATGGTAATATACCTGACAGGTTCTTCTTTATTGAGTGAATAGGATGCGGCATAAACATTTTCCGACCCACTTAACAAATAAACCAACGTCTTATATTGTTCTTCCTGATAGATGATGTCAGTGTTGCAACCGGCTATACTAAGTGCCATGATGCAGGTAATAAATATGGATAATGATATTTTCATATGACTAAAATTTTTTTTCAATTCTCATTAACGTTGATATCCCGGATTCTGATCCATCGAAGGGGATTTTCTTACCTCGTTCAATTCAATGGGAACGAGAATCAACTTTTTATCCACCACTCTGTTTCTAGCTACTGTCTGATTAACAGGGACAATATTATAAAATGCTAAGCCATCAGCATCCATGTCCATACCTTGAATGGGTTCTCTTTCCGTAATTTCGTATTTACCCCAGCGCCGCACGTCCCAAAAACGAGCATTTTCGTGAAGTAATTCCACCATCCGTTCGCGTTCTATCAAGGCTTGCATGGTTTCTTTAGAAGCAAGTTCAGCATCCGTAAGTCCGGGTAATCCAGCCCTAAAGCGAACCATATTGAAATAATAACGCATCTCTTCTATATTCCTTGATAGTTGATAATTTTGGATGGTATGAGTAGTTGTCAGATTATTTAAAGCTTCCACATAAGCGAGTAAGATCTCCGCATACCGGATTATGGGATATGCCTTCTCCAACCGGCGGGAATTTTCGTAACCTGTTCCTTGTCCTGGAGCTCCCCATGAATCTTCAGGATGAACAAATTTTTTCAACGAATAACCTGTTGTGTTTACGTTGTATGGTAAATTTCGGGTAGAATTTTTACCGGCGTTGCCATTCAGGTTATACCAGAATTGAATATTTCTTTTGCTTAAGTTTGAAGTAGAAAGCATAGGCCAAAATGCTCCGCTGAATCCGATGCTGGCATAGAACCTCAATTCGCGGTTTACATACATTTTATGGACATTCCCTTTTAACTTATAGCCTGAAAAATTCAGATCGGTTCCATTATTCCATATACCATCGGTGGAGTAAGGATATCTTTCGCTTGAATTTTCGATAGTTCGTCCGTCCGCCATCAAATAGGCATCAATTACTTTTTGAGGTACTGCTACAGTGCCAAATCCATTATATGTTTCATAGGGAAAAGCGTGTCTCGAATAATTTTCTAAGCCGGATGACCTCTGCGCCCACAGGTACTCCGGATTACGCGCAAACGGCGATTCTCCTGTAAACATATCAGCATATGACCGGAACGGGTCAATATCTCCTGCACCCAACGGAAAATTATGTTGCGGCACATTATCAGGCAGGGGAGCAGTATCCGGCATTTTTTTAACGGTATGCAAAGCATAAACATTCATGTCTATAATACGCTTACTAACTGCAGCTGCCTGAGCCCATTTACGTTCGTCATATGTTTGTGAGACATAATTTACATTATCAATTGATCTTTTCCACGTTCCGTACGTTCTACGAGCTGCTGATCCGCCATTCCAGAGCGGGCTTGCCTGAATTAACCGCAGACGGGCACTCAGTCCCAGTGCAGACCCTGCAGAAGGACGTCCAAAAAAACTAGGTGTGATTTCTACTGGCATGAGGTCTGCAGATCGTTCTAATTCACTGCAAACATAATCCACCGATTCATCGAAAGTTGCTCTCGGACGGTCATAATAATCTGCCGTTTCATTTGTTTCCAATACGTCATCGCCTAATATCACAATGGGACCATAATACATGATCAATCTGTAATAGGCATAGGCCCGCATAAAGTAGAGATAACCCATAAGCTCATCCTTTTCCTGTCCGTTCAGATCGCTTGCCTTATCTATGTTATTAAGTACCGTATTAACTTTACGAACAATGATATACATACTGTTCCAAATATTAAACGACCTGAGATTGGTAGGAGTTATGTTTCCCTGTACAAAATCTAATGAGGTATAGTCGGAAACCATTATCGAAAATGCTTCATCGCACGCATACGAACCAAGTTTGTCAAATTTGTACCCTTCATCAGGAAACATAGAGGCAATATTCCACGTATAACGTTCCAGATTCGTTTTATTTACAAAAATTGAATCATATTTAAATGCTTCTTCAAAATTATCGGCAATGTCAAGATAGTTGCAAGATGACATAGTTATGATGATCGTGAAGGCGCAAATTATTGTATGCTTGAATATATTTTTCATTCTTTTTTATTTTAAAAGTTAAGGTAAAGTTGTAGCGTATATCTCGCTGGTATCGGATAAGCGCGTCCATTTCTATATCCCTGTTCCGGATCCCAATCTTTAACTTTGTCCCAAACAACAAGATTATTTCCGACTAACTGTATATCAGCAGATGACAAGCCAAACCGTTTGAGAAAGTTCGCTTTGAGATTGTAATTGAGTGTTACCTCTTGTAAACGAATGTACCGGGAATCATTCTTCCAAAAGGTGGACAACTGCGAATTATTAGCATTATATCCGTATGAAAGACGTGGAAAACGGGCATTAGGATTTTCAGCCAAAGCGGGATCAATTCCATTTGCTAAAGCATATTCCTTTGGTACCCAACGGTTAGCGGGATCGTTGACCATAGTCAGCACATTGCCGATTTTTCCATTGTTAAAAGGGACGTAACCCGCTCCATTGCCACCATAACCCACGTGATAAAAATCAGTTTTACCTGTTCCTTTGAACAGAATGCCTAACGTGAGGTCTTTGTATTTCATTTCACCGCCAAATCCAAACATTAACCGCGGATAGGTAGGGTCAGACAAAAACACCTGGTCGTCTGAATTGATGATTCCATCTCCATTGATATCTTTGTATTTAATATCGCCAGGCATAACTTTGAAGCCTCCGAAAGACTGAGCAGCGCTAAATGCAATATCGTCTTCGTCGGTAAACAATCCCGTGGCAATGTAACCGCGCAATGCTGATAAAGGGTAACCGTTATATAGTTGGTATGGATATCTTGTAGGGGCTTGTTCCCAATTGATTATTTCATTTGCTGAATAGGTGTAATTTCCCCGAATTGTAAAACTCCAGTCTTTTTGGATTTCGTGTGTATATGAAATATTACCATCCGTACCATAACTACGCATGCTTCCCACATTACCATACGGGCGCGCAGTATAGACTAACCCCACATAGCCAGGAATAGTTTCCCTTCGTTGAAAAATACTTTCACGTTTATCGTTAAAAAAGTCCACTACAAAAGATAATCTATTATCCAACATATTTGCTTCAACGCCCAAGTTGGCCTTTAATGCTTTTTCCCACATCAAGTTATTGGCTCCGAATTGTAATTCGCTCACGCCGTTTAGCGTACTTCCCCAACCTACAGACTGATTTTCTCCAATGATAGTCATAAATGGAAATCTGAAATCGGCAATACGGTCACTACCTACCGAACCGTATGAAGCACGCAATTTAAAATGGTTAAGCCAACTCATATTTTCCGTTACCCATTTATAACTGGTAGGAACCCATCCAAGTGCTATTGAAGGGAAGAGACCAAACTGTTTTCCTGGCTCAAAATTTTCAGAACCAGTGTAGCCGAAATTAAAATCCATCATATAGGTATTTTTAAATCCGTATGTAATCCGGCTGGAAATTCCCTGATAACGCTTAGGAAGAGCTTCTAATGCGCGACGACCTGCACCGGCATTATCAACATCTCTTGTATCTTGTTCATCGCTCATATAATAATATAAAAGCGTACTTACACGATGGTCGTCAGCGATGAGTTTGTCCCATGTTAATGTGCTTTCAAAATGATATTTACGAGACTGCCGCTGGAAATTTGTGTATTGGGGACTAACAGCATCATAGCTCTTTGCTCTTTGTAATTCGCCCCAGTTAGTACGACCACTCGCCAGATATAATTCAGGCATTACGTATCTTCTTTCGTCTTTCCAAGAAACATTATCGTAGGCTCCTTGCATTCTCAATTTCAGATCCTTGATCAAATAAGAGAAGTCATGTGTTAAAGCCAGCGTTGCCTTGCCTATATAATTCTGATTGGTTTGTTTTCCGGTATAATTTAGCAGGACATAGGGCGATACGCCTCCACCTCCATACGCAGAACTAAAGGCCGGTAACTCTCCTGTCGAATACCTGATAGGAACAGTAATGGGTGTAAGCATCGACTGTGCCTCCCACATGGCATCGGTATCGGCAAAACCGGGTTGCGTCCTTAATGACATGTAACCGTCTGAACCAAAATACAAAGTGGTACCTTTGGTCAGATCAATATCCAAATTAATGCGGTAATTATACGTGTTGTAACCAACACCGGAACGAATGGTGTTTTCAGGAGCCACCTTATAGGCCGCATCTTCAATCGAGGTTCCCAAGCTAATAAAGTAGCGTGCTGCTTCGCCGCCTCCCTTAGCACTCACATAATAAGTTTGCTGGAACCCGTTTCGTTTTATGATCTCATCCTGCCAACTGATATCGGGATAAAGATCGTCATCTAAATGATTTTTGATGAGTTTCAGCTCCATATCGTTATAAAGTATCTCTTCGTTACGTACTGCCCTTGCTTCATTGGCTAAAACGGCATAATCATATGCTCTCAGATATTCTGGCATCCGCTTCAGGTGTGACACTGTATAATTGGCTCTTGCATTAATTTGTAACCTGCCGCTTTGTCCGCGTTTAGTTGTAATTAGCACTACTCCATTTGCTCCACGAACTCCGTAAACAGCTGTTGCAGAAGCGTCTTTCAGTATAGAGAATGATTCGATATCAGCCGGGTCGATGGAGTTAATATTGCCCTCCAACCCGTCTATCAATACCAATGCCGAACTACTCGCTCCAAATGTTCCAATACCACGTACCCAGAACTCCGAAATATTTTTGCCCGGTTCGCCGCTCTCTAAAGTGGTAATAATACCGGCAACGCGGCCTCCAAGCATATTGGTAATTGAGGTAGCTGGCGTTTGAATATCTTTTACCTCCACTGAAGTAATAGCGCCAACGACACTTATTTTGCGTTGGGTTCCCAAAGCGGTAACAACCACCTCTTCAATTTGAGTGGCAGTTGGGACCATGGTGACTTTTATTTTTTCATTTTCCGCATCAACAAGATATTCTTGGTTTTCATATCCTATATCATTACTGTCCCATTAAA